>JAJRZG010000161.1 GCA_024275365.1 Planctomycetota bacterium
GACAAACGCCTGCTGCTGGGCGATCATGATCCATCCAAGATTTCCTGTCCCCTCACCCGCAGCCCCCTGCGTGCTCCCACCGACCTGGGCCGCGATCATCAGCGGCACCATCTCGTACAAGTTCAGCACCTCCGCGATCCCAGCCGCTGCTATAACTTCCGAGTTCTTTGCCTGCTGCAATCCGGCCGACACCACAAGCTTGATCCGGTTCGAGACTTCCCCGACCTCACTCACCCGAGCGAGCAACCGCTCCCGGGCGGCATCACGCATGTCCTCGTCGCCATCAAAGACCGCCTCCCACGCCAGCGTCGAGTCGGCCTCATCGGTCCCCGTCTCGGCGAACATATCGAGCAGGCCGAACCGCACATCCTCTTTGTCGTGCTCGAAGACCTCAAGCAAGAGCGGGTACAGCTCCGGCTGGTTGTACCGTTCCCGCAAGACTGACAACCCGATCTGCCGCGTCTCCATGTTGAGCCCATGCCCGAAGTATTCCTTCCGGAACCGCCGCAGTTCACGCTCGGTCTCCTTGCGCACCCGCTGCTGCTCGGCATATTCCTTGACGCGCGGATCGTTCGGGTCGGGCAGCAGTTGTTCCATCCACGCGGGTGCCGGGTAGCTCGTCGGCCCGCCTCCATCAACGACCGCTTGTGCAGCCGCGTTCGGTGCCCCACCCAGCAGCACGCCGATCCCGACAACGCCCATCGCCATGCTGTGCCTGTGAATCATCGTCTGCTCCTTTTGTCTGACGGGTCTGTGCCGTCGGGTGTGAGTCGGGTGTGGTGCAGGTTTCACTTGGCTGGTGGCACGGCTCTCCGAGCCGTGCGCTTGTGGTGCGGTCGTCCAGCCTGCCTCGGTGCTGACTGCGTGCAGGCTGGACGCCCGCATCACAAGTTCTTCAGCCCGGGCGTTCCACTCCTTATACGCTTGCCAGCCCGACAGGATGCTCTCGCACGCCGCCCCCAGCCCTCTTCGGCTAGATTACCCTCCTCGCACCCATTTCACCAGTCCTTGCCCCGCATCCACTTTCCCCTTCCGGAGTCCCCCGTGCCCGTCCACTTCCCGATCATCCGCACTTGCCTGAAGAATCTCCGCCGTCCGCTGGTCGTCGATGACCGCCGGACTTACCGGGGCATCGAGCTCCTCGCCCCCGCCTTCCATGTCGCCAGCGAGATCGAGCGCAAGTCCGCCACCCAGACCGTCGGCCTCCTCCTCCCCACCGGCGGCACCTTCCCCATCACCGCCCTGGCCGCCTGGATGCTCGGCCGCACCGTTGTCCCGCTCAACTACCTCCTCAAGCCGGACGAACTCCAATATGTCATCGACGATTGCGGCTGCGACACCATCCTCACCGTCGGCCCCATGCTCGATCACCTCGGCTACCGCCCGCAGGTCTCCAACCTCATCACCCTCGAATCCCTCGACTTCCGGGCCGTTCCCGAGCTCCGCTGGCCCGCCTGCCCCGATGCTGAGAGCCTCGCCTGTCTGCTCTACACCTCCGGCACCAGCGGCCGCCCCAAGGGCGTCATGCTCACGCACAAAAACCTCGCCTCCAATGTCCAGCAGATCATCGACTGGGTTGATCTCAGCCCGCAAGATACCGTGCTCGGCGTCCTCCCCCAGTTCCACTCCTTCGGCCTGACCGTCCTCACGCTCCTCCCCCTCACCCACGGCATGAAGGCCGTCTACTCCGCCCGGTTCGTCCCCCAACAGATCATCCGCCTCTTCCGCGAGCACAAGCCAACGCTCTTTGTCGGCATCCCCAGCATGTACAACGCCCTGCTCGCCGCCAAGAGCGCAAAGCCCGACGACTTTGCCAGCCTCCGCTTTGCCGTCTCGGGCGGCGAGCCCCTGCCCCAAGATACTTTCGATCGCTTCCGCGACCGCTTCGGCGTCACGATCTGCGAGGGCTACGGCCTGACCGAAAC
>JAJRZG010000162.1 GCA_024275365.1 Planctomycetota bacterium
AAGTGTCCGAGCAGCTTCTCGCGGTTGGAGGCGTTGACCACCACGATGAAGTCGTCCTCATCAAAGCGGTAGATCAGGACATCATCCCGCACGCCGCCTTGCTCGTTGCAGATCAGGCTGTACCGGCACTGGCCCATCTGCATGTCGGAGATACGACGGGAACAGAGCCTCTCAAGCAGCTTGCGGGCGTGGCGTCCCTTGAACCTGACCCGCCCCATGTGCGAGACATCAAAGATCCCCCCGCTGGTCCGCACCTGGATGTGCTCGTCGTGGATGCCTGTATAGAGCATGGGCATTTCCCACCCGGCAAACTCGACCATCTTGCCGCCGTAGTCGAGGTGGAACTGGTGGAGCGGGGTCTTGAGCATGGGTACCTCCGGGGGGGGAATGGAACGCAAGTGCGGTCGGGGCTTTGGAGCAGGGAAAGCCTAGTCGCCCGCCAGCAAGGCAGCAGCCCAAGGCCCGTTGTCAATCAACCTGACCCCGCCTACCCGGGCAGCAATCAGCGCCCGGCATGGCGCGTCCGGCTGCACCTCGTCCAGCGTCTCCGCATCACGGATGGCCGCATATTCAGCCTCTATCCCTGCCCGAGCGAGCACCCCGAGCATGGCGACCTGCGCTGCGACTGCTGTCGGGCACGCATTGGCTGCCTCAAGTGCCTGGGGAATGGCAGCCGCAGCAGCACGGGCTTCGGTGTTCAAGAGCCTGTTTCGGCTGCTCATGGCCAGGCCGTCGGGCTCGCGTGCGGTCGGGCAGGGCACGATCTCGACACCGAGCCCCTCGGCATCGGTCATCGCCCCGACGACCCGGAGCTGCTGCCAGTCCTTCTCGCCAAAGACCGCAGCCTCGGGCTTGATGAGCAGAAAGAGCCTGCGAACGACCCTGCACACTCCGGCAAAGTGACCCGGCCGATACGCATCCTCGAGCCCTGGCTCTGTTGCCACCGCTGGCAGCTCGCCCACGGGCACCTCCTCATCAGGCGGATACACCACATCGGGCGGGGGGGCAAAGACAATATCAACACCCAGCCGCTGGCAGAAGTCACAGTCAGCGTCGAGGTCCCTCGGGTAGTGCTCAAAGTCGGTTGATTCATTGAACTGCGACGGGTTGACGAAGATGCTCACGACCACTTTCCCCGAGGCTCCCGCCCGCTCACGGGCCAAGCGGATCAGGTCGGCGTGCCCCGGGTGCATCGCCCCCATCGTGGGCACGAGCACCTCCCCCCCTCCTGCCCCTTGGGCATCCGTCTGGGAGAGCTCCTCGATGGTGGAGACGATCTGCATCGGGGAAGGATGCCCGTCTGGGGCTCGGGGTCAAGCCCGCTGCCTCAATCTTGGATGCTGAAGCTGAGTTGCGAAGCGTCGGATCGGACGACTGCCAACAATCTCCCCATGCGTTCACTCGACCAATGGGATGCTCAGATCCAGGCGATCCTCAGAGCTGGGCTGCGGGGTACGCCCCTCGAAACCGCCTGTGCCGCCAGCCCCGCAGATCGCCTGGCCTACGCCCGCTCGTTTGCTGACGATGCTGGGCACCACCGCGTGATTGATCCGCCGTTGCTGGCATGGGTGCTTGAGATTGAACCTTGGGAGGCACCCACGACAGACCGCCGGGATGTCCAGCTCTGGGCGGCCCTCAGCAAGCCCGGCATCGATCCGCTCAGCCTGATCGAGTCAGAGTGTGGCCCAATCGCCCCCGAGGCCAAAGCCGAAGGCATCGAGGTCTGGACCGAGATCGAACTCGCCTCCCTCCAGGCCCTCTGGTGGCACGCCCGCCGCTCGGGCCGGCCCGAGGTCAGTACGCGAGCCCGTTCACACGCCCGCTGGCTCATGGACGAGATACAGCCCGACAACGGCACCAATCGCCCCTGGGCAATCGCAGTCTTTGCCGAGTTGGCTGCTGAGGGTGATATCGATGCGATGCTCTACGCCGAGACGCTGCTGCACAACTGCCAGGTGTTACTGGGAAGGCCGGACCTGCTCTCGACGGTGATCCTGCTTGATGCGTCGCGGCTGCTTGCGGCGTCGTGCGCGGCGGGGCACGAGGGCTGAGTCTCTCGCGGGAGTGTTGCGGAAAGGGGGGCCAGGGCCAGAGAACAAACACGGCCCGAGCGATGGTGCCCGGGCCGTGGTGTGTTGTGCGTTGCGTTCTTTGCTGTTCGCGTTGCGCTTTGCTACGCGGCCAGCCCCATCGAGCCGAGGGCCTCGCGCTGGAGGACCGTCTTGCTCTTGCTCTCG
>JAJRZG010000163.1 GCA_024275365.1 Planctomycetota bacterium
GACCTCGCCTGCCGCGACCATCTTGGTGTAAAGGCGGTCGAAGGTTCTGGGGCACTTCCCGAAGGAATCGGAGAGACTTGTGCCGCCCTCGACCTCTTCGCAGACATTAATGAGTGTGTTTTTCAGGCCTCCGGGCTTGGCCTGGCTCTCGAGAATCTGGAGTGACCGGAGGAGCGGGAGGCCGGCATCCTGGAGTGTGGAGAGCTGGCGGGTAAAGAGGGTAAGCTGCTTGGCACCAACGCGGCCGCCGGTGGTCTTCTTCTTTTTCTTCTTCTTTGTGGTCTCGGAGCCGTCGTCCATCGCAGCAGATTTCTTGACCTTCTGCTCTCTGACGGATGTGGGGAAGTAGCCCTGCGCCTTGATGCGCTGGACGGCTTCATCACTGGTGCCCGCTTCGATGGTGCCTTTTTGTGGCTTGCCAGCGGTGTTGAGTGCTTCGTATATAAATGTCGCCATGGTGTCAGCTCCGACCATTCAAGCTGTGATGATTGTGTGTCTGTGATGAACCGGTGTGTTCTCGCTTGCTTTCGTGACGAGGACGCGAGGTGTGCACGCTCCTCCGCGTGCACACCCTCGCGTCACTCTTCCATGATGGTCTCTCTCAGGACCTCATCGATTGTGGTTTGCCCTTCATAGATCGACATGAGCCCGCACTCTCTGAGGGTGCGCATACCGGTCTTGCGGGCGTGTTCTCTGAGGATACTGGTGCTTGCTTCTTCCATGACCAGGTCGCGGGCGGTGTCGTCCATCTCCATAATCTCAAAGAGGGCCATCCGCCCCTTGTAGGACGAGCCGTTGCACTTGTCGCAACCCTTGCCGCGGTGGAAGTGTCGGCCCTTGACATCTTCGGGGGTGAGGGCGAGTTCCATGAGTTCTTCTTCGCCTGGTGTGTATTCCTCTTTGCACCTGGTGCAGATGAGACGGACGAGCCGCTGGGCGATGATGCCCTCGATAGTTGCCGTGAGGAGGAACGGTTCGAGCCCAAGGTCAGCAAGACGGATGATGGAACTCGGCGCATCATTGGTGTGGAGCGTCGTCAGCACAAGGTGCCCGGTCAGTGATGCCTGGACCGCAATCTGTGCGGTTTCGAGGTCACGGACTTCACCGATGAGGATGATGTCGGGGTCTTGCCGAAGGAAGCTTCGCAGGAGGCGGGCAAAGGTCGTGTTGGCCTCGACATTGACCTGGCACTGGCAGAGTCCGTCGATATCGTATTCGACGGGGTCCTCCGCGGTGAGGATCTTGGTGTCGATCTTGTTGAGTTCGGAAAGGGCGGCATAGAGCGTGGTTGTCTTGCCAGAGCCCGTCGGGCCGGTGACAATCACGATGCCGTTGGGCTTGCTGATGAGCTTTCGGAACTTAATGAGTTCTTCTTCTCGGAAGCCGACACGGTCGAGTTCGAGCTCGACATTGGATCGATCGAGCACACGCAGCACCACGCTCTCACCCCACATCGTGGGGAGGACAGCAATACGCAGGTCAACCGGGTTGCCACCGACCTGGAGCTCGATGCGGCCGTCCTGAGGCAGGCGGCGCTCGGCGATGTCAAGGTTGGCCATAACCTTGACGCGGCTGGTGATTGCCGGGCCGAGGTGCTGGGGCGGGGGAACCATCTCATAGAGCACGCCGTCGATGCGGTATCGCATCTTGAACTCGTGCTCAAAGGGCTCGAAGTGGATATCGCTCGCACGGTCACGGATCGCCTGGAGAAGCACAAGGTTGAGGAGCTTGATGACCTGGTTGTCCTCAGCAGCTTCGAGGACAGCATCGAGATCGATTGATGCACCGCCGCCGCCCGCGAGGGACTGCAACTTGGTGTTCGAGGCGAGCTCCTCCATCACATCGGTGACCGACTCGCGCTTGGAGAAGTGCTTCTGGATGAGCGCATCAATCGCTTCGGTGTCGGCAATGACCGCCTCGACGGTGAACCCCATGAGCAGGCGGAGGTCATCGACCGCCCGGAAGTTGTCCGGGGATTTCATGGCGATCTTGAGGCGCTTGCCCGCTTCAACGAACTCAAGGGGAACTATCTGGTACGCTTGGACTGTTTCAGCACCGACAGCCTCGATGGCTTCATCGGGGATCTCGTAGGAGGTCAGGTCGATATAGGCCATCCCAGCCTGCCCAGCGAGAGCTTCAGCGACATCTCGCTCGGTGCAGTAGCTCAACTCGACTAAGAGTTGCCCGATGGGGATCTTTCGGGTCTTTTGAATGGTGAGGGCTTCGTGGACCTGCTCGCGGGTGACCTTACCCATTTTGGTCAGCGCACGCCCGAGCTTTCGTCCTTTGAGTGCAGCAGGTTCTATTGCCGTTGCCATAATACTAATGCTCCTGCCGAACCATTCCCAAACCAATCTGACTCCGCCCGGCTTCTCGCGGAAGGAGCCTGAACTCAACAGGCTCCCCACTAAGAAATCTGCATCCTGCGAGCCCTGTCATCCGCGCCCACTCACTGATTCGCGGACAACGATCTATCGTACTTCCGATTCGGCATGTTATCACAAGTTGTTGCAGAACAAAAGACCCTATAGCACGAGCTTAGGGTCAAGACACCTGTTTATGTGTGCTGTAATCGTGTCAATCAGCCTCGTAACCCAATCATATCCCTACTTTTCGTCTTCTGAATCGAAATCCTCGTCCCATTCGACACGGCCCACGGTTCGGCCAAGCTTGTGGATTTTATCGGTCAGTTCCGCTGGGTTTTTGGACTTGTCAATCATCTCTTCAGCCGAGATTGCGCCCCTGGCATAGAGCGACCAGAGGTGGTCATCGAGGAGCTGCATCCCGAACTTCTTGCCAGTCTGGATCATGGAATCAATTCGGAAGGTCTTGGCGTCACGGATGAGGTTGGCAATAGCAGGTGTGACCACCAGGAACTCATACGCTGCCACCCGACCCTTGGTATCGATCCTGGCGAGGAGTTGTTGGCTGAGCACAGAGATGAGGGTGGTCGAGAGCTGGACCCGGACCTGGTTCTGCTGGGCAACCGGGAAGGCATCCACCACACGGTCGATCGTCTTGGCAGCACCGTTGGTGTGAAGGGTTGCAAAGACCAAGTGACCCGTCTCGGCAGCACGGATCGCTGCTTCGATCGTCTCGAGGTCGCGCATTTCACCGACAAGGATAACATCGGGGTCCTGTCGCAGGGAGCGGCGGAGGGCTTCGGAAAAGCTCGGGACATCGTTGCCGACCTCTCGCTGGTTGACGATAGATTTTTTGTGGTTGTGGTAGTATTCGATGGGGTCTTCCATCGTGATGATGTGCCGGTCGTAGGTGCCGTTGATGTAGTCGAGCATCGTCGCAAGCGAAGTGGTCTTTCCTGAACCGGTTGGCCCGGTCACGAGGAAGAGCCCCTGAGGCCTTCGGATAAGGTCGTAGCAGATATTGGGGAGTCCGATCTGCTCGAAGGTCATGATCCGGTTTGGGATCTGGCGAAGGACGATGGCCAGCTCGCCCTTTTGGCGGAAGACGGAGACACGGAAGCGTGCAGCGTCGCCATAGGCAAAGCCAAAGTCGGTGCCCCCGACCTCCTGAAGCTCTTGCTGATTGCGTTCGGGGGTGATTGATTTCATCAGGCCGACCATGTCTTCAGAGTCGAGAACCTTTGTCTTGAGGTTCTGGAGGTGGCCGTGGAGGCGGATTGTGGGCGTCCTCCCGATCGTGAGGTGGAGGTCGCTGGCATCGTGTGTGACGACGGTATCGAGAAGGCGGTCGATCTGCATTGAGGACATCTGGGCAACTCCTGCATGGTCTTTGTCGGGGCTGTGCTGCTCACCCCGCGAACGATCGTGTCAATCTATTTCTTCCCCGACCTGTGCAACGCGGGCGATCTCGTCTGCGGTGGTCATGCCCCCGAGCACCTTGAGCCTGCCGTCATAGACGAGTGGCCTCATGCCGCCCTTGAGGGCCGCGTTTCGGACCTCAACAACCGGTGCCCGGTGGAAGGCGAGGTCTCGGATTTCCGGATTCATCATCATCAACTCGAAGATAGCGCGTCGGCCCTTGAACCCTGTCTTGTTACAGATAGTACAGCCGACGGGTTTCATGGCTTTCCCCAAGGCATCTTCGGGATCGAGTTCGATGAGGCTGAGATACTTGTGGTCGAGGTCCGCCTCCTCGGCGAGGGCTTTGCAGTCTTTACAGAGGATACGGATGAGCCGCTGGGCCATGATCGCCTGGATCGAAGAGGCGACCAGGAAGGGCTTGATGCCCATGTCGATGAGACGGGTAATCGCACCCGGTGCGTCGTTGGTGTGAAGGGTCGAGAAGACAAGGTGGCCCGTCAGGGCTGCCTGAATAGCGATCTCGCCGACCTCGCGGTCACGGATTTCACCGACGAGGATGATATTCGGTGCCTGGCGGAGCATGGACCGGAGAATGGCAGGGAAGGTGAACCCGATGCCCTCGCGGACCTGGCACTGGTTGATGCCGTCAAAGTTGTATTCGACCGGATCTTCCGCGGTGATGATCTTTTTGTCTGGCCTGTTGAGGATGTCGAGGGCGGTGTAAAGGGTGGTCGTTTTGCCCGAACCGGTAGGCCCGGTGACGAGAAAGATGCCGTTAGGGCGGCGGATGATCCTGTTGAAGGTTGTGAGGTTGTCGGTCTCAAAGCCGAGGTTTTCAAGACCAATACGGACCGAGTCAGGGCGGAGAATACGAAGGACGACGCTCTCGCCGTGGTATGCAGGGCAAGCCGAGACACGGAAGTCGATAAATATATCATCGACAGCAATCTTGATGCGACCATCCTGAGGCGTGCGTCGTTCAGCGATATTCATGCCACTCATCAGCTTGAGACGGCTGAGCAGGGCATTCTGCATGCGCTTTGGGAGGTTGTCGCGTTCGATGCAGACACCGTCGATACGATAGCGGAGCCGGACGCGGTCGGCAAAGGGCTCGATGTGGATATCACTTGCCCGCATTCGGCACGCCTCGGTGAGCATCCGGGTCGTGAGCTTGACGATGGGTGAGTCTTCAGCGGAGACATCAATCGATTTGTCCACCGAGGTATCGACCGAGCGGTCGATGGTGCGGTCGATTGAATCTGTGACGAGCGAGCCACCAGCATCCATCTCGGTGAGTGAAGACTTTTTCGCTTCGAGCGTACCCTCGATGAAAGCCTTGATATCGGACCGGGAGGCGATGCGTGGCTCGACCTCGGTGCTGAGGCGGAAGCGGAGCATGTCCATAAGCTCGAGGTCCATCGGATCATGGATGACAAGCTGGAGCTTCGAGCCGTTCTTGGCAAGAGGCAGGATGAGATGCTTGCGGACGAGGTCCTCGGGGACAAGCTTCATGTCGATCTTGTCGGACATGCCGCTGGCTGCCAGATCGACATACTCCATCCCGAACTGGTTGGCGATGGCCTTGGCGATCTGCCCTTCGGAGGCGAACCCCTGCTCGACCATGATCTCGCCGAGCCGTTTGCCAGCACCTTTGGCGAGTTTGGCAGCCTGTTTGACCTGATCGTCCGAGACGACCCCCCACCCGACGAGTATCTGCCCGAGTTTCTTCCGTGATCGTGCCATAGCCGAGTCTGACCCTCTCCGTGGCCCAGTTGTGGGCCTTCTGTGGCGCCCGGTTGCGGGCGGTATGGCGTGCTCGGCCCATCCTGGGGCCGAGCATCGGGGGATGGTAGGAGCCCCAGCCGCCGACCGGGGTTTTGGGTGAACTCCCGGCAAGCGGCTCTACTCTTGAGCACAGTCCGCTGTGTCGTGTGTCCTCATCCGCTTCGCTCCCACGGGGGGAGCGGTTGCAGGGTACTCAGAAGGAAGGGGTTTGTGCAACTGTGCTCCTTCTGATCTCCCTATGCTTTCATGGCGGACCAGGGGGACTCGGGAAGGCAGGCAGTTTGTGACGACCCCCCCACCATTCATCCCCGACCCCCCTCACGCCGACCCCCCTCACGCCGACCCCCCTCACGCCGGCACCCGCCGCGAGCATCTCCCCCGGCTGCTCATCACCGCGGGACCGACGCAGGAGCCGATCGATGCGGTGCGGTATATCGGGAACCGATCAAGCGGGCGGCTGGGGGTGTTGCTTGCAGACCGGGCAGCGGTTCGTGGGTGGCCGGTCACGCTGCTTCTCGGGCCTTCACCGCTGACCCCCTCTGCGCCCGGCATCGAGCTGGTGCGGTTTCGCACGACGACAGAGCTTGGAGAACTTCTCAAGGAGCATCAGCCGGGATGCGCGGTGCTCGTGATGGCAGCAGCCGTGGCTGACTTCCGGCCTGTGGTCCCACCGGGGCAGCTCGAGGGCAAGCTGAAGCGGGCAGAGAGCAGTTCGCCCCTCCGGGCCGAGCGGAGCATGATCGAATTGGAACCAACCGAAGATCTTTTGGCAGCCTGCTCGGCAAGGCGGACCGAAGCACGACGACTCGGCAAGGGCCATGCGGACAAAGCGGGGCGCGGGGGGATGGCCGACCAGTTGCTTGTCGGCTTTGCCCTCGAACCCCGCGAACGAATGCTCTCCTCCGCACGGAAAAAACTCGAACGCAAGGGGATCGACCTGATCGTGGCCAACCCGCTGGGGACGATGGA
>JAJRZG010000164.1 GCA_024275365.1 Planctomycetota bacterium
AACGAACTTTGGGCTGGCTGAATCAGTGGCGGGGGATTCTGGTTCGCTACGCGAAGAAGTCATCGAACTACCTTGCGTCAATCCAACTGGCCTGCATCCTCATCTGGTACCGACGACTGGAGCGATTGAAGGTTTTGAGATGGGTTCTAAGCGTATCGGGATATGGGCATTGCCCGGCGTGGTCTTTGTATCACTGTGAATGAGAGTTCCTGCCGAGCGCACTGCTACGGAAGTGCAAAACTTATCAATATGAATACTCTATTTTCTCAACTCCGTCACCTGCTCTGAGACAATCCGCTGTATGATCTGCAGGTGCCCTGTATTGTTGCAGGGTGTTCTGGAGCACCGACGGTTGGAGGGATTGAGTTGTTGGAAACAACTCCCGCCTCACCATCAGATTCCAAACGAAGGGAGAAAATTCAATGAATAATCGTATTGCATGCGCCGCTTTGGCGACCATTACTCTGGCGGTCGCACCGTTGGCATCCGGCCAGGTCCAGGTGTCCGACACGCCGCTGCTGTCCCGCGCAGGAAGCCAGGTCAGAGGTCACCTTGTCCAACCCGCAGGCCCCAACGACTTTGCCAACATCCAGTTCCAGTCACCCATCTCCCAAATGATGCTCGAGAGCGAGTCGGCGCTCCTCCAGCCCATCGTCTGGCCCGAGGGTGGCTTCCCCAATATGGACCTCGGTATCGGCAATGGGCAGGGTGACGATGGCTCCCGCTACATCGACCAGCCCTACGGCTGCAACAACGGCTTCTTCAGCAACAACAACAGCAACAACAACCCCTACCTCACCTTTGAGGACTTCCTCGCCTTCCTCAACCGCTGGGCCGCTGGCTGCTAAGAGCCTCGTGCTGACCGGTTGAAGCACCAACACACTCCCCAACGAGCCCCGCGACGACTTGTCGCGGGGCTCTTTCTTTTTGACCTCCCCATAAGCTGTGGGGTGGACATCCCACTCGTCAGCTTCCACCGAGTGCCCACCTCAGAACAGAACGGCCTTGTTCTCATATCATGACCAATGATCTTCGTACTATGTACGGCATCTTGAGATTCATCTTGCTGCTGAAAGCCTCCGCCTCTAAACTCCAATGTTAGTGGTTATGGAACTTCAGTCCTGACTCACGGGTACAGCCTGAGGTAGGGGGTAGAAATCCCCAGGGAAGGAGAATCGCGATGCGACGATTTCAGAGCGTGACAGTCGTGGGGGCAGCGATCATGGTGACAACCGCAGGCCTGCTCACCGGGTGTACCCGGAACCAGCCCGTCGGCAACTCGGGTGGTCGGATCAACCCCTACGCCACCACCCGCGCAGACGAAGCCTCCGAGGCTGCCAACATGGCTGCCCTTTGGGAATACTCTGACCAGGTTGCACAAGCCCTTGCCAGGCGCATCGGTGCGATCCCGGAGATCACCAGCGCCCCGACCCGCGTCATCGTCGAGCTCGGTGCGATCGAGAACCAGACCAACACCCCCCGGGGCGACTTCGAGCTTATCCAGCGTCGGCTCCGCAGCAAGCTCTTCTCAAGCGACATCGTCACCGCCAATGTGAAGTTTGTCGAGAGTGTCCAGGCGATGGACGCCGAGGCTCGTCGCGTGCAGGGAGGCCAGACCGACCCGCTCCAACGCGACTACGCCCAGGGTCAGACCGACCGCTACGACCTTGCCCAGACCTATGTCCTGCGTGGCTCGTTCTTTGAGTCCCGTCGGGGCGACACCCGCCGCTACTTCTTCGAGTTCAACCTCGTCAATATCCAGTCACGGGCGATCGTCTTTAATGAGCCCTTCGACCTTGCCCAGCAACGCCGCTAAGCAGTGGGGGAGCAGCCCGATGCCCCTGTGGCTATTGCCCAACCAGTGGGGCGGGCATCTCGCCAGCTAGGACAACCAGCGGGGTGGGTGTTTCGCCCGTCCTGACAATACCAGATGTGTTGATATGCTCTGCACCTTTCAACTCACCGCAGGCTTCCGTATCACTTCCTTCATCGCTGTTGCGATGTTGTTTTCTCTCTCCAGCCTTGGTTGCACTGCAACTCCCTCCCCACGCACCACTCGCTTAGCCGATGCCGACCTCACGCAGGTTGTGCTTGAAATGCGAGCACAACTCGGCGAGAGCGACTTCCTCTCGCAGCGCACCGCCGAATCTCCCGAGGCCAGGCTCGTCCTCCGCCGGGGCGAAAACCTCTCGACCGACCGCATCTCGATTGCCGAGCAGTGGTCTCTCGCTGCCCGCGTCCTGAGCGAGCCCGAGATGCAGCACCTGCTGCGATCAAAGCAGATCACCATCCAACTCCCCCCGGAAAAAATCCGCTTGCTCGAGACCTCTGGGCAGAGCATCTCCGGGCCTCAGTCTGGCCCGCGTTTGCCCGACCTCACACCCGAGAACGCACCCACGCACCTGTTGCGATCGCAGATTGCCTCTGCGACAAGGGCGGGTGCTCTCTTGGGGCTTGGCCTTTCAGGCCCCGGGCAACGGTCTATTCGTGCAGACCCAAAAACTAACATCCGCAAAGAGTACTACCTGATAACCTTTGTCATCGAAGACCTCCAGACCCGTGAACTGCTCTGGCAGGGCACCGCCGAACTCGTCCGGGAGGCGGAGGGCACGGTCGTTGATTGAACCTCCGACACAACGCGCAGCCATTGTGGTGCAGGCTTCCAGCCTGCGCGCGGTCGCACGCCGATGCAGGCTGGAAGACTGCACCACAACACCGAGCCTGCGATGGAAGTACGCGGCTCTCCTGAACGCCCGACACACTCTTGCGTTCCTCCTTCTGACACTGCTGGCACTCACACTTCCCGCCTGTACAAGTTCTTACTATGCCGATGCTCGCCTCCTCGATCTCGTCTCCCGCGCCGAGTTTGGCCGCGCGCGTGAGATACTCTCGACGCAGACTCCGGACACCGACAATTCACGAAACGACCTCCTTCTCGCCACCAAACGCGGCATGATGGCACTCGCCGACGGGCTCCCGGATGCTGCCGACCGAGACTTTGAGTTTGTCTTCGAGACCCTCCGCACCCAGGGCCTCAACGACGACCGCACCACCGAGTCCATCTTCGTCAGCGAAGAAGGCACCCGTATCTGGAAGGGTGAGCCCTATGAGCAGGCCATGGCATACATTGCGATCGCCCTCGCCGATGCCAGCCGCAGCGACTGGGGCAACACCCGAGCATCCGCTGCCAACGCCCTTTTCCACCTCCGCGAATACTCCGACACCGACACAGACGATGTGACCTATCACGCGGTCGAATCCTCTTTTGCGCTCGGCTATCTCCTCAGCGGTATTGCCTCTCTCGAAATGCACCGTCGTGAAGAGGCGATCGAGTCTTTCGACAAAGCCGTTGCCTCTCGCCCCAGCCTTGCCAGCGTGCGCGAGACGCTCCTGGCTGGCGACTACGACACGATTCTCGTCATCGACTACGGCCTCGGCCCCAGGCGCGAGGCGGTCGGCCCGGGGGGTGTTGCGGTGCGCTCAGTGCCACGAACACGGTCTGACGATGCACCGGTCCGTATAAGTTTCAATGGCACTGACAAGATCTTCCCACAGGCGTGTGATGTTAACATCATGTCCAGCGACACCCGCTGGCAGAGCCGCGAGAGTATCCGCCGATTTAAGCAGGGTCTCGGGCAGGGGCTCATGCTGACAGGCGCGGTGCTTGCCTCCACCGGTGGCACAGGAGAAGACGATGAC
>JAJRZG010000165.1 GCA_024275365.1 Planctomycetota bacterium
CCCCTTCAAGGACACCTCCGGCCCCTCCCTCAACATCCTCATCAAGCTCATCTCGATCGTCTCGGTTGTGTTTGCCGGCCTCATCGTTGCCTACGGCCCGATCATCAGCAGCCTCCTCGGCCTCAACTAACCACCGAGCACCAATCCACACACCACCCAGAGCCCCGGGCACACCGCCCGGGGCTTTTTGTATCACAGCCTTTGTCTTCTGCCTTCGTCTTGTCTTCTGCCTTTGCCTTTGCTCCCTCCCCCGCGCCCCGCGGGGGAGGGTTGGGGAGGGGGTGCCTTTCTGCCTCCATCACTCCAAGGCTCCTCGCTCGCGCATCGGGCTCTGATCGGCTCCCTCCCCCCCGACTCAGCCATACACTCGCGCTATGCCCCCATTCCTCACCATCGCCCTGACCACTCTCCCCGCCCTGCTCTTTGCTGCCGGGATGCTCCACCTCCTCCCCCGCCTCGGCCCCCCCGGCAAAGCCATCACCGCCTGGCTCGCTCACGCCCCCGGGCTCGATCTCATCATCACCTACTTCACCGCTGCCCCCATGATCCTCGGCCTCATCGCCGGCGTGCAACTCCACTCCGGCTCCCCCTGGCTCGGCGCACTCCTCGGCTTTGTCGCCGCCGTCTGCGCCCAAGCCGCGGCCATCGTCCTCTGGACCAACGCCCATGAGTTTGCCAACCGCAAGCATGTCAAGGGCCCGCGCATCGTCCATGTCCTCAACCGTGTCGTCGGCCCTTTCAACAACCACGCCGCCCTGTGGTGGTCTGCCCTTGCGGTCCCCGTCTTCTGGATCATCCGAGTCGCCGAATACATCGTCTACCCGCCGCTCACATGGCTCGTCAAGTTCCCAAAGTACAACGACGCCGAGTGGGTCAATGTCAGCCGCCACAAGTTTGACGGCCTCGTCGGGCACGACCTCATCTGGTGCCTCTACTGCGACTGGATGACCGGCCTCTGGTCGCTCGGCTCCGAGATGCTCCGCAACCTTGAGAGCTTCTGGTGCCCTATCCGCTTCCACCCCACCAACAAGTGCGAGAACTGCAAGCACGACTTCCCCGATGTCGAGGACCGCTGGGCACCGGCGGAGAGCGGCATGGCCGAGGTGGTGCGCAGGCTCGAAGCCCACTACCCCGGCCCCGAGGGCGAGAACTCGTGGTGGGGCCACCCGACCCGCCTCTCGGTCAGCGCACCAAAGAAGGACAAACCAACCGATGAGTAAATCGTCTCATCTCAGTGCGGAAGGTCTTTTGCAGTGGGGTGGGCCTCTCGCCCGCCCGATCCCCCTCCGCCCTGCGGAGGGGGTGGCCAAGCGAAGTGATGGTCGGGGGAGGTGCGAAACCCTCCAAACACCCACACGAACCGGACCAACTCACGCATGACCAAAGCCCCTGACAAACACGACCTCTACGAACAGTGCGTGCAATCACCCGAGCACCTGCTCCCCATGCTCTGCGCCATGCACGCCGTGGGACCGGCTTCCAGCCGGTGCGTGGCACGCATCCTCGGCGAAGACTTCGCCGGCACCGCTGCCCTCTCCTACCTCTGGGCCGATGCCGACCCGGCCAACCATGCCATCGCCATCGACCTCGACAAAGAGACCCTCCACCGCCGCCCGCCCCACGACCGCGTCACCCGCGTCGTCGGCGATGTGCGCACGGCAACACACCCTGCCGAGCCCGGTTATCCCGGGGCGTGCGACATCCTCTTCGTCGGCAATTTTTCTCTTGGCTACTTGCACACGCGGGCGGAACTCCTCGCCTATCTCCGTTGCGCCCGCGCCCGTCTCACCCCCGGCGGGGTCTTCCTCTGCGACACCTACGGCGGCGAATCCGCCTTCCTCACCGGCTCGGTCCACCGCGACCACACCGCCCCCGACGGCCGCCGCATCCGCTACACCTGGGAACAGCGCGATGCCAACCCCCTCACCGGCATGGTCACCGATGTCCTCCACTTCGAGATCGACCGCGCCGGCATGATCGAGGCCGAGTTCCCCGATGCCTTTGTCTACCGCTGGCGGCTCTGGTCCGTCCCCGAGCTCTGCGATGCGATGGCCGAGGCGGGGTTCACCGAGACCGAGGTCTACGACAAAGCCCCCGACGCCGAGGATGAAGAGGGCAACGCCCTGATGCTGCCGGTCACAGGCGATGGTGATATCGAGGACAGCTTCATTGTGTTCGTCGCGGGCCGGATCTTTGCCGACGCCTAACTCGAACCGCCTGGTCAGCAGGCACGCGCGGGGGGTGTGTTCGTGTGCGGGGGAATCTGCCGAAGTTGTTTGTGGAGTCTGCAACCGTTGCAGACGGGTGGCATCGACCCCGTGCCATCCACCTCCGCCCTGGGAAGTCGGTGCGAGTGACCAGCCTAGCACCGACCTTGCAAAGCCAAGGTCGGCGGCACAGGATGCTGTTATACAGACCGGTATGGTCGGTGCCGCTTGCCTCCAGCATCGCCCCTTGCAACGAGATGCCATATCCCCACGACCAACCACACAAATATGGCAGTCCTGATAGCTCCAAAAAGATACTGATACCACAAAAGCGAGCTTCCAGAACTTCCCATCCCCGCCATCTCCGGAATCGGGAGCAACGCTATCAAGAGCAAACTATACATATACAGCAATCGAGAACGACGCTGCTTGAAAAAAACGATCCCAACCATCCCGAAAAGCCAGATCGGAATCCGGACTTCACTGAGAAATGCCATCGAATCCTTATCGACCAAAAATACCTGCGTTACATCGATCAACTTCATCAGGCCGACAGCTCCGATTGCATACAACACAACCCGATTCATATTCTCAAATGTAAGATCGTCAGCCTTGGTCGCAGTGTAATCATTCACCATACATAAACACTAGGCTCTATTTGATGGATCGTCTGTACCCAGTGGGGCGAGAATAAAAGGTGTCAGGAATGCCCTGTAGAAAAGCTCCGTCCTGAGCCGATTTGAGATGTATGAGCACCGTCAGCAAGTCACCACGGAAGGTGGCGGCGGTCGCATTGGCCGTCGGTGACAGG
>JAJRZG010000166.1 GCA_024275365.1 Planctomycetota bacterium
AGCTCTCCAATATCCCCAGTGTCATCAAAGGTACCGCGCTGAACATGATCCTCGCGGGGCTGTTGTCGCTGGCGTTTATGGGCTTTGCGGGACTCTTCTCCGCATCGTAGACTGCTGCCAGTCGGAGGCTTCATGGACTGGGTCACTCTGCTCATCGGATCTGCGGGGCTCGGCGCACTCTGCGTGGTGTGGGCGCTCTGGCTGCGCATCTCAGGCACGATCGACCCCCAGATGCGCCGCCGAGCCGAGGAGGGGCACAAGTGCGGCATACCCAAGGATATAGATGCCCCCAAACCCGCTCCGTCCACCGACCGTGAGAACCCTGTGTGAGCCGACGCGCCCGCCTCATCGCTGCCCCGATCGTCGGGATCATCATCGGCCTCGCCCTGGGCCGTTCGCTCTGGCTGCACAACACGACACACACACCACCCACGACCCCCACGACCCCCACCGCCTACGCCGTGCGCACGCAGGAGATCATGGCGACCCCGATCACCGTCGAGGCCCCACTCGACCAGATCGACGAGGCCGCAGCGATCGTCTTTGCGATCTTCCGACAGGTCGATGCCGAGATGAGCGAGTGGAAGGCGACCTCCCCACTCTCGGCGGTCAACGCCAATGCCGGCATCACCCCTGTGCCCGTCCCCGATGAGCTCCGCCGTGTGATCGCCCGCGCCATCGAGATCGGCGACCTGACCGATGGGGCCTTTGACTGCACTTGGGCTGCCCTCTGGGGCCTCTGGGATTTCAAAGCCGACACCCCGCGCCCGCCCCCCGATGCCGAGATCGCCGCCCGCCTGCCGTTGATCGACTACCGGGCGGTGCGCATCGACGACACCGCAGGCACCCTCTTCCTCCCCACACCCAACATGCTCATCGGCCTCGGCGGCATCGCCAAGGGGTACGCCCTCGGCCGTGCCGCAGCCGCGCTGCGCGACGCAGGTATCAACAGCTTCCTCCTCTCGGCCGGTGGCCAAGTGCTCGTCGGCGACCCCCCTGCAAGTGGGACGACCACCAACAACACGGCCGTCAACAACACAAGGGGGTCGAGCTTGGAAAACAGGGGGGCGGGCTTTCCAGCCCGAGACACCCGCCCCTGGAGCATCGGCATCCGAGACCCCCGAGGCCCGAGCACCGACTTCTTTGCCACGCTCGACCTCACCAACACAAGCCTCTCCACCACCGGCGACTACGAAAAGTTCTTCCTCCACGAGGGCACCCGCTACCACCATGTCCTCGACCCCCGCACCGGCTGGCCTTCCCGAGGCGTGCGCTCGGTGACGGTCATCTCGCCGGATGCCACCCTCGCCGACGCTCTTTCGACCGCCCTGATGATCCTCGGCCTAGAACGGGGACTCGAGATCGTCGAGTCGCTGCCTGATGTCGAGGCGGTCTTCGTCGATGCTGCCAGCCTCGTGCATTCGTCCTCAGGCATCACCGATCGGCTTCGGCTAATTCATCCTCCCAGAGATAAATAGTTTGGATACAATAGTTTCCAGAGGATAAACAGGTCCTGACATGCCCTGCAGAAAAGCACCACGGTCAGCACGATCATGATATTGTGTGTGATCGCCATCAAGGCCATCTCGCGTTGGCGGATGCCGTTTGTACACGCACTGATACCGGCACCCTGATGTTGCTTGAGCATGAACATCACCGTTTCAACTTGCCAACGCTGGCCATAGGTTTCTTCATCAAAGTTGACAGCCATCAGCCACCGCCACTTGTCCACCGGCAACGCGGTGGTCGGGCGGCCATGAACGGGGGGATGAGTGATACGCATCCCGGATAATTCTCGTGCGTCGCAGCGGGAAGGCCGGATCAACAGAGCCCTGAGCGCAAGCGACGGGTGAGTGTGTGCTTGCACATGCCGAGCCACCGAAACCCGTCGCTTGCGCTCGCGGCTCTGTTCGACGCATGGCCAAACGCGGAAATGACTGGAGGCACGGCTCTCCCTCTTTCACTCCCCCCCACCCCCGCGTTGACGCACGAGTTTTAAGCGGGATCCGTATGAGACGCATCCAGAAAGTGATCTTGAAGGGCCAGAAACGGAGAAAACAGAGTTTCAAAAAAGAAGACCGCCCGCGAGAATCGCGGGCGGCCCTTGGTCAGGAATCAATCAGTATCGATCAATCGCGATTAGCGACGACGACGGGTGGCGACCAAGCCACCCAGGCCGAGCAGCGCGACCGAAGCGGGGGCGGGAATGTTCACGCCGTAGCTGAAGTCGTTACCGGCCTGCAGGTTCTCCTGGTAGGTGGTACCAAAGAAGGTTGACTGGAACCAGTTGAGGTCGTTGTCGTTGGGGCTGCCAACGCCATTGGCACCACTGGTGGACTGCACGAAACCACGACCGCTGCCCTTGCCGATGGGCGAAAGGGCGAGCATGTAGGTACCGGCAGCAAGGTTGACATCAGCGATGTCAGCCGAGAGGCGGTAGCCGGTGAAACCGAAGGCATCGAAGCCGTTGGGGGTCATCGAGTACGCACCGTCGGTGTTGCCGGAGGCGTGCAGGGTGCCGCCGAAGCCGTTGCTCATGCCCGAGCGGATCTCGTACATGTACCCGGTGATGCTGGAACTCCAGAAGTAGTTGCCCCAGACATCGGTGATGGTACCGCCGCCGTGGTCAAAATCTTCAAACACATAGGCATCGGTGACATCCGTGTTGAACTCAGCCGCGAGGCCGTTCACAAGGTCGGGGTCACCGTTATACCACTGGGCCGAGGCGGCTGTGGCGATACCAGCGACTGCAAGCAGAGTAACAATCTTCATCATGAGTCTCCCTCTGTAATGGAAATGGAACAACAAGTTCTCTAACATCTCTATTCTCACAAAGTGGGGAACACCCCCACTCTCCGGAAAAGACGACTTTGCATTTTCTTGGTCAGGCTCTCTCGAAACTCTCCCAAGACTCGTGCTGATCTATGGGTCAGCGAGACTGCATGATACCAGATCATGCCCACCCCGCAAGGGGGTTTCGTACTTCTTGGAAGTTTTTTTAGACGCTCGTACCAGCCGTAAACCCCTTTTAAACAACAATCTGTGAATATAGGCAATCTTGGATGCCTGAACTATCGAGAAACTTCGCTCTCAGAGCCCTGACCCACACCGGTCGAACCAAATCCACCCGCGCCTCGCCCCGTCGAATCCAATGTCCCCACAACCATCACCGCTGCCCGAGTCACAGGGGAAATCACGAGTTGGGCAACCCGGTCGCCATGCTCTATCCGCACTGGCCTGCTGCCCAGGTTGATGAGTGCCACAAAGACCTCACCCCGATAATCCGCATCGATCGTCCCCGGGGCATTGACCACCGTCAGCCCACGCCGTGTCGCAAGCCCCGAGCGAGGCCGAACCTGCCCCTCGTGCCCAGTCGGAATCGCAAGAGACAGCCCCGTCGGGATCTTCACGATCTGACCCGGTTCGATACTCAGCACCGATGCAGCACAATCTCCCCGAGGAAGACACGCTGCAAGGTCCAGGCCCGAAGCCTCTTCGGAGTGATACTCAGGCACAGCAGCACGCGGATCGAGTGTGTTGACTTGCAGAATCGGGGTGGTTGTCATGCCGAGACGGTAGCAGCCGTGCTCGCCCGAGGCACAACCACGCACCCATTTGTCCGCCCCACCAGCCGTCCATCCCCGCGATCAAGCTCAACCAGATTTCGGTCGAGCATCTCGATCATGTGCCGGGTCGCTTCGATTGCGTTTTCCAACGAACTCCGCCCCGTCACCTGCTTGAGCGGGTCGGGCCTGCTCGATTCAACAAGCCGTTGCTCCGATGCCAACTTGGCTTCGTGCAATACCTCAAGCAAAGAGACCGCCTGCGCGCGGGCTGCCCTGGTCTTGCTGACGATGGCTTCGGGTGTGGTCATGGTCGTCATTGGGCATCATCCTTAAACCTGACCCTCGTCGGCTCATTGGGATCAGCAAGCAGCGGGTCTCAACCCACCATCCTTACCTGCCATTGTCGCCCCTGAAAGCCGCCTGTCAAACCCACGCCTAACAGACACCTCTCGTCACCCCGCCTGCCTCAACTGCCCACCTGACCGATCAAGCACATGCTCGCCGAGCACCTCCAGCACCGCCTCGGGCTCGGGGTTTTGCCTTGCAATATCCAACGCCCCCACGATCGCTGCCACATCGGGCAGCGGATCACCCACCGCATCAAACGCTCGGATCCCCGGGTGCGAGGTCGGCCGCATCGGTTCTTCAGCGTAAGTCAGCTCCTCATCGAGCTTCTCCCCGGGCCGAATCCCCGTGAAGATGATCTCGATCTGTCCCGCCCCGGTCACCGCCCGGCTTCCCGCTTGTCCAACCATCGGCTCCAACCCATGCAGCCTCACCAGCCGCTCGGCCAACTCCACAATCCGGATCGGGTCGCCCATATCCAGCACAAAGAGCGGAGCCTCCGCCCCGGCAGCCGCCTCGGTGCTCAGGGCAGCCGCCTGGATGACCAGCGTGGCAGCCTCGGGGATCGTCATAAAGAACCGGGTCATCCGAGGATCGGTGATCGTGATCGGCCCGCCATCGGCAAGCTGCGCCCCCCAGATCGGCAGCACGCTGCACGCCGACCCGAGCACATTGCCAAACCGCACCACCGAGAAAGTCGTGGCCGGTGGCACGGCTCCAGGTGGCACGGCTCTCCGAGCCGTGTCTCCCTCTGCTCCATTACGCAGAGCAACCTGCCCATGCAGCCACCGCACATACTGCTCGGCAATCCGCTTCGTCGCCCCCATCACACTCGTCGGATGCACCGCCTTATCCGTTGAAATCAGCACAAACCGCTCGCACCCACACGCGGCTGCTGCATCGGCGACCGACTTGGTCCCGAAGACATTGTTCGTCACCGCGTGGGCCGGGTGGTCCTCCATCAGAGGCACATGCTTGTGTGCTGCTGCGTGAAACACGACATCCGGTCGCAGCTCCCCGAGCAGCCGGCGCGTCCCCGC
>JAJRZG010000167.1 GCA_024275365.1 Planctomycetota bacterium
CAAGCCCATCACCTTTGTCGAAGACAACGCTGTCCCCGTCGATCGGCTCGGCGAGTTTGTGCGCAGGTTCCGGGTGATCGTCAAAGAGCACGACACCGACGCGGCTTTCTTCGCGCACGCCTCGGTGGGCGTGCTGCATGTGCGGCCGCTGCTCGACCTGCACGAATCAGCCGACCGGGAACGCATGCACGCGATCGCGGTCGAAGTGGCCGACCTTGCCAAAGAACTCGGGGGCGTCATGTCCGGAGAGCACGGCGACGGCAAGGTCCGCTCCCCGCTCCTCGAACGGTTCTATGGTCCCGAACTCATACGAGCGTTTCGAGAGATCAAAACACTCTTCGACCCCGAAAACCTCATGAATCCCGGCAATATCGTCGAGCCGAGCGGGGTTGAGCCGGTGCCCCGACCAATCGAATCGATCAGTCAGCGCACACGCATCAACCCCGGTAACCAACAACTCTCCATCCCCCGCGTATGGACCTACTTCAAATTCGCCGATCAGCACGGCCTCTCTGGCGCGGTCGAGATGTGCAATGGCGCGGGCGTTTGTCGCAAAAAAACCGGCGGCACCATGTGTCCGTCCTATCAAGCCACCCTCGACGAACGGCACTCCACCCGTGGTCGGGGCAATGCTCTGCGGCTGGCGATCACGGGGCAGGCTGGTGCCACAGGACAAATCTCGTGGGACCGGCTTCCAGCCGGTGCGAACTCCACACTCGCACCGGCTGGAAGCCGGTCCCACTGGAACGACCCCGAGACCCGCCAGACTCTCGACCTCTGTCTTAGTTGCAAGGCGTGCAAGCGCGAGTGCCCAAGCAATGTCGATATCGCAAAGCTCAAAGCCGAGTACCTTGCGCAGGGCTACCGCGAGCGGGGGCGTGCGCCGATCGGCGTGCGGCTGATGGGCAGCGTGCGTTCGCTCAACAGGATCGGTTCGCTCGCACCCGGCACAGCGAACGCCGCGGTGCGATCCTCGCTTGGCAAAAAACTCACAGCGACGCTGCTGGGCATCGACCCCCGCCGCACGCTCCCGGCGTTCGAGCGTTCGCTGTCGAAACAGGTCGATCGCAGTGTGGCGCGCCGTCCCGCCGATTTGCCGACGGGCCAACCCGCGGTCGTCCTCTTTGGCGACTGTTTCACCATGTATAACGAGCCGGGCATCGGGCTCGCGGCGGTGCTGCTCTTGCGTGCGTTCGGTTACGCGGTCGGCCTCGCAGATGCCGGCTGTTGCGGCCGTGCCATGATCTCGCAAGGGTTGCTCGGACAAGCATCACAGCAGATCCCCCGCACCGCCGAGCGGCTAATGCCATGGGTGAGGGATCAGCGGGTGCGAGCGGTGCTGGTGCTCGAACCCTCGTGCCTCTCCGCCCTGACCGACGACTGGCTCGATCTGCGATCAGCAACCCCCCGGGGCGACCTGCTCGCGATTGCAAAGTACGCGACAACCGTCGAGGCGTTTCTGGATTCACACTTGGATGATCACCCGGAGCAGCCACGGTGGCACGGCTCTCCGAGCCGAGCGGATCAGACTCACGGCTCGGAGAGCCGTGCCACCGATATCATCTACCACGCTCACTGCCACACCAAGGCCCTTTACAGCATCGACTCCCACACCACAATTCTCCAGCGTGTTCTGCAAACCGCACGGCTCGGAGAGCCGTGTCACCATGGTTGAGAGCCGTGCGGCGGTGGTGAGAATCTCACCATCCTCGACTCCGGTTGCTGCGGCATGGCCGGGGCGTTCGGCTATGCGCGCACCCGCTACGACCTCTCCATGCGTATCGGCGAACAGACCCTCTTCCCAGCGGTCCGCGCGAGTGAAGATGCTGCGGCCATACTCGCGCCGGGCATCTCATGCCGCCACCAGATCACCGATGCCACGGGCAGGCTCGCCTTGCACCCCGTCGAGTGGCTCGCGTCGATGGTGGTGGGGTAAACTGCTGTTCAGGCAGTCATCCGGGGCCGGCTTCCAGCCGGTGTCGTGGTTCGCGTTTGAGCCGCACCGGCTGGAAGCCGATCCTGCGGGTGATGAATCTCTCATCCATTCTTATTATGTCCAGGTGTTGGTCGCTCCATCGCCTCCATCTTGCGCATCGGCCGCCCGCACCTCACCCGGCGCGTGATGGTCGCTCCGCCAGCTTTCGGGATACTCCGGATCATCGAGTTGGAGGGCATACTTCGTCGGATTGAGCGGCCGGAAGGTATCGCACATCACCGCCAACTCGTCGGTGTACTTCTTTCCGAGCGATGCTTCGACGGTCCCCGGGTGCGGGCCGTGGGCGATGCCCTGGGGGTGGAGGCTGACGGAGCCGACCTCGATGCCACGGCGTGCTTTGTAGTTGCCCTCGACATAATACAGCACCTCGTCCGAATCGAGGTTCGAGTGGTTGTACGGGATCGGGATCGCCTCGGGGTGAAAGTCGAGAACCCGCGGGCAGAACGAGCAGATCACAAAGTTGTGCCCCTCGAATGTCTGGTGGATCGGCGGCGGCAGGTGCGTCTTGCCAACCAAAGGCGAGAAGTCATCGATATTGAAGCAGTAGGGGTAGTAGCAGCCGTCCCAGCCCACGACATCGAGCGGGTGGTAGGGGTAGATATAACTATGCACATGGTCGCGGGCCTTGATGCGCACCTCGAACTCGCCCTTGTCCTCAAAGGTCATCGGCATCTGCGGCACCCGCAAGTCGCGCTCGCAATACGGCGCGTGCTCGAGGAACTGGGCCGTTTTCTTCGACAGATACCGCTTGGGCGGCACAAAGTGGCTTGTGTTCATCGTCTCGAACATGAGGAATTTTCCGAACGGCATGTCGGCTTTGGTCACACCCTCGGGCCGGTCTTCATCGCGCAGCTCGTCAAACTCGAACATATAAATCGTGCCCTTGGGGATGATAATATAATCCTTCGGTCCGAATGTGAGCGTGCCGAACATCGTCCGCAGCGTGCCCGAGCCGTAGTGGATGAAATACAGCTCATCGCCCTGTCCGTTCTTGAAGTGATATTGCATCTGCTCGGCCGGCTGGCAGATCGACATCTCGACATCATCGTTGCCCAAGATGACCTTCTGTCCGCGGATCGGGTCCCCCTCGGCCTTCTCGGGCGCCGTCTTCATGTGCCGCATCCGCATGATCTCGCACTCGACGAACTCGGTCTTGGTCGAATACAGAATCTCCCACCCGCAGACCTGTGTCGGCGGATGGATGTGGTACAGCGTGCTCGTCGGGCCATCAAAGCCCTCGGTCCCGAAGACTTCTTCGGAATAGAGCGCCCCATCGGGCCTGCGGAACTGGATATGGCGGGTCCGGGGGATTTCCCCGAGTTTGATGTAGTACGGCATGGATGCAGATCCTCATTCTTCCCCACGCCGCAATGGGCTGGGGAGGGGGTTTGACAGCATTGTAGAGGGTCATCATGGGCGCGAACAGAGACGCTGCCTGAGATTGAGTATCAAGATCACAAAGTATGCACACAGGCCGCCCAAGGAGAAAGTTGCTCGTCTTGATCCCGAACAATCGAATGTTGATACTATGATCCGCATTGTTGATCGTTCTCCCACAGGAGGTATTTCAATGGACTTCGGCATGCTCTCAACCTTTGCTGACCCTCACGCCCGACACGCGATACTGATCCATCTCCCAATTGTCTTCGGGCTGCTCGGCATCATCCCCTGCCTGGTGTTTGCGGCCACGGGGTTCAAGTCAAAGGCGGCGCGGGTGGTCTGCATCGTCTGGTTTCTCATGGCCTCTGCCGGCGCAGTACTCGCCGCAAACTCGGGCGAAGAAGCCGAAGAGCTCGTCGAGCACTCCGGGCTGACAGCGGTCGAAGAGGAAGCCCTCGAAGAGCACGAGGAACTGGGCGAGGGCGGCTGGATGTGGCCCTTGATCCCGGCGGTGCTGATCGCGGTCACGGCTGTGCCCAAGAAGCAGATCCGCTTCGCGGCTGGCTCGCTGGCGGTGGTCGCAAGCGTCGGGGTTGCGGTGTGGGTGGCGCAGACAGCACACCTTGGGGGCAAGCTGGTCTATGTCTATGGGCTCGGAGTTCCCGATCGAGGCACTGCGGTCGATGGCGTGCTACCCTCGCGGGGGCAGGGCAGTGGATATGAAGAGGACGATGACGACGACTAAGCGAGGCAGTCGCTCGGGGGCATCCCTAAGCCATTGTGCACCGTCTCAGCACCCGGCCTGCCAAGCGTTGAGAAACGCAATCACATCCAGTGTATTGATGTCTCCATCGCCGTTAAAGTCTGCTGACATGTCGCCCGCAGCCCAGGCGGAGAGGAACGCAATCACATCGCGGGTGTCTGCGATACCGTCGCTGTTAAAGTCTCCGGGGCATCGTGCTGTTGCGATCGCATCACCGAGGAGCTTGGCATAAAACGCCGCCCCCTGGATGCTCTTGATATGGAGCCCGTCGTTGATAAACACGCCATCAACCCCGCCGTTATCAGCCGTCGAGAGGTTGTAAGTCGTGCCCCCAAAGGTGATGGTGGCAAAGCCGTTGGCATCGAGCCAGTCGCGGGCGAGCTGCTGGGCACCTTGCCCACCATACTGGTCAGTCGTAAAGAACACTCCATCGGTCGCGTTGTAGAGCGAGTAGAACGAGCAGTCCGGCTCGCTCGCAGCCAGTGAGGCGTACACCGCATCAAATATCCCGATCGCTGTGCGACTCTCGGCAAGTGTGCGACCGGGTATTTTGTGCATATACGAGCCGACAAGCAGGAAGCGGGGCGGCGTGGTGCCGATCGCTGCAAACGCAGCCCGGAACCGGTCAAGCACCTTCCCCATCCGGATGAGGAGCTGCTCGAAACTGATATATTCTGTCGCGATGTGCATGATCACGACCGGGGTTTGCTGCCGATCGATCGTGGTGATATCGAGCCATCGTGTGAGTTGCTCGTCAGAAAAGTTCTTCCCGCCGTCGCTTGGTGTGTCATCGGCAAACCCAGCGACCGACCAGGAATCCTGCGCAAGCCCGCTGTGGTAGTACCCCGGCAGCCTGTTCCCAAACGCACCCGTCTTGTAGAGGGTCATCCCCCCAAAGAACCAGTACTGCTCTGATGAGGCAATCGGGAAGGCCGGGTCCTCCAGCACGAGGAGCCCGGGACCCGGGTTCGGCACAGCCGCAACAGGGACATCAAGATACGCCGCGTTCATCTGAGAGGGCACCGCCGCAGCCGGTAGCCCAAGGCTCGGGTCGCCACCGAGGCTCCACAGCGCCCGCGCTTCGGTCGCGGGCGAAAAGGACAGCAGCGGCGTGCCGAGTGTGTCGTGCAGCACCACCTGCCCGACCATATCGCTCGGGCTGAGCGGCGAGTAGTACCACGCCCGCGCCATGATGTTGTCATCGATCGTGCTGAAGGGGCCGTTGTCGGTCAGCACCCACCCCGCGTAGCTCAGGCGGAGCCAACTGATCTTGTGCGCGTTATTGCCACTCTGCGGGATGACAAGCCCCGGTGCCCCAAAGAGCATGGTCAGGTCATTCATCGGCAACCCGAAGTGCGCCTGTGAGCCGCCATTGGTCTCGACCTGCCAAGTGTTGAGGGCGTTGATATCGACGAGGCTCCCATCACCTGAGGTGTAGTCCATGGTCTTCGAAGACCGATTGCCCGACTTAAACCCGGGACTCGCCGCCGTGACATTGAGCCCCGGCCAGATAGCGATCGCCCCAAAGGGCAGACGCGTATGAAAGTTGAGTCGGCACCAGCTGTCCCCGATCCAGACCGCCCGGGCATCACCATCAAGGAGCAGCCCGACCCGGTGGAGGTTGGTCGATAGTGTTGCGGCCGGTTGTGCCGGGGTGTTGGGTGCGGTGTCAGTCGCGATGGCCCGGCCTGCACGCTCCGCGCCCGCCTGCCCAACTGCTGTGCTTCCAAGCACCGTGAGCAGGGCAACGACCGCCACCCACCGCATCCCAGAACACCCAGATCCACTCTTCATCCTCGCGCCTCCAGACCTACCTGATTCTCCCGGCATTCGTCCAGTGTATCGGCTCGCCATTATCGCTCCAAGAACCTTGTCCTCCAATCCGGCAGGAATCTCACGGGCATGACGCCGGGTGCCATGGTCACGGCTCGGCGTGAACAAGATCGAGACCCACCGATGCTCCGGATCCTGACCACCCAAAGCTGCGGGCATGGCAACCGGCTGCGGGCGCTATGTGCCACCGACCTTGTCGCTCTGGACAAGGTCGGTGCGGTGTTACCCGTGTTGCCGTCCCACCCGGAGAACACCGACCTCGCAAAGCCGAGGTCGGTGCCACGGGTTGGTGCCACCCGCCACCCGGCGCTACATCGCCCCACCCTCAAACACCACTCGCTCCTTCTTGCTCCGCGGGTCCGGCTCGGGCACCGCGCTCAACAGTGACTGCGTGTACTTGTGCTGGGGGTCTTCGATGATCTGCTCGCGGGTGCCGGTCTCGACGATCTGGCCCTTGTACATCACCGCGATGTTTTTGCACACATGCTGGATCACCGCCATGTCGTGGCTGATAAACAAGTAGCTC
>JAJRZG010000013.1 GCA_024275365.1 Planctomycetota bacterium
ACACCCCGCCGATCATCCACATCCCAACTCGAAAGCTCGGCCTTCCAGCCGTGCCCCCCAGGCCCCGCATCTTTCAATGCTTCCACATTTGTCCCGTCTGTCGCCTGACTCTCAAACTCGAGCAACTCACGCGCGAACCCGTCCTTAGCGGTGTGCTCAACACCCAAAACCGCCGCTGTATATGCCTGTATCCCGGCCTTGGCAGCCTCATCATCACCATTGCCAGCAGCCTGCTTCAATGCGTAGAGCGCCGCGTTGAGCCGCACCGCGTCCGGGAGAGACCCCATATCCACATCAAAGCTCGTAGCGATATCGAACGCCTGCTCCATCCCGTCCCAATCCACAGCAGCCATCATCGCCAAGACCGAATCACCCCATCGCTGCGCCGCCTCGGCCCGAAGCTCGCCTCCGTGCGCTCCAAGGGCAGGATTGCCGCCAAACACAGCCGCCATCGAATCAATGTAGTCTTTCGCAGCGACCAACTCCTCCGCTGTCCTCGGCCACGACTCTTTGATACTCCCAAGCCGATGCCACGCCGCATATGCCACCTGGGATTGGTCCGCGTGCTGATCGATCAGATCAATCAGTGCCTGACGATCAGCATCCTCTACAGCCTCCAGAGACTCGACAAGAGCCGGCAGCGACCCGAAACTCGCATCGCCACCGAGGTCTTGATAGACCGTCGTGTCAACCCACTTCTCCACCAACTGCTTCGGTCCGCCCATATCAGCAACCGACCCCCCCAACGGCTCATACGCCATCAGCCGCATCGATGCCAAAGACAAATCCGTCAGCATCCGCTCCGTGTCGTTGAGCCATCGTGCTCGAGATTCTGCAATGTCATCGAGTTCCGCCCGGTCCTGTGTCGACACAACAAATGCACCAAGAACCCAGTCCTGGTTCACCGTATCCAAAGCCTTCTGAATCGCACTGATCCGCTCATCCGCCACCGCTTGCGAGATTGTTTCCTCAGCAAAGCCCGCCGGGATAGTGGGAAGAGCAAGCACTGGCACCGCAGCAGCAATCTCATCCAAAGACCCCCGGAGTTGCTCGTGAGACAGCTTCACCTGGAAGGCCTTGAGCGACTCCGCCTTGAGCCCCCCGATCCACTCTTCGTGTTGGAGCAGTCGGTACGCCCGAAGCGGCAACGGTTCATCTGCCGGGTTCTCTGCCAATTCCAGGATTGCCAGCATTTCAGCCGCCGTCACTTTAAACGCGCCGACTCGATCGACAATCGCATCAACTTCTGATTTATGCGCCTTGAATGCCGCTTCGATCTCGGTCTTGTGCTTCTTGATCCAGGCTGTATCCTGTCGGTCCAGTGTGCTACTCAACGCATCAATATCCGAGCGCAGCTCCACCACAGCCCCGTCATCAACCGCCACGCCCCTGATGTTGTCGTTGAGCCAATCCTGCTCGATCCGGAGCCTTGTAAGCAGGCCCGCAACGGGGCTCTCTCCATCAAGTCTTTCATACTCCGCTGCCAATACAGCCCACGCATTCAGCGTCTCTCCCGACATACCCGCGCGCTGAAAGAGCCCCTCTGCTTCTTTCCGGAGCAACTCTTTCTCTGTTGTATCCCACACCCCATCTTGCATTCGCACCTTCGCACGCCGGAGAGGGACTAACACACTCTCTACCTTGCCTGCAACTTCAATCACCGTGTTGACTTCCCAACCCTCGGATGTGTTGGGTAAATCAGCAGTCACCGACTCGAGCAACTCCCCAGCCCGACTGAGCACAGGATCACCGCCCGCCTTCAACTCCAGTGCAGCCACCACCCCCTCAGCCTCAGCCCAAGCCGCCGCAAGCCTGCTCAATCGATACTCAACTTCCGATGCTTCCACAATCGCCCCCGCGAGTTTCTCCGCAGCATCTGCATGGTAACGATCTTCCTCAGCATCCGATTCTTTCTCCTGCAAGTAGCTCTCCGGAGAAATCGTTGCAACCGTCCTGTCGATCAGCGTGCCAACACCAACCCAGGTCTCCCCCGAGAACGCCGCTTTCAGATTCTCAAAGTTCGCATGGAGCCCCCATCGCTCAACCCCCTCACCCTCTTCGTGGTGATCACTGAGCGTGTCCCGAAAAACCATGAGCGTGCGATGTGTTTCGAGCACTCCACTCTGAAACTTCTTGGGCTTGAGAAAGCCCCATGGGCGTTGTGTGTCTTCGAAACTGACAAGCGCATTCCGATTGCCCCAGGTCAGCTGGTCCCAACGCCGTTTCCCACTCGAATCCTCGGGAATCGAGTCCCAGAACACTTCCCAGAAAGCATCAATCTCACGAAGGCGATTGGCAACATGCTCTCGCAAAGAGCTCTCCTCCGCGTACCTTCTGGATAGATCATCCTCAGAGGGAAGCGCACGCCCAAGCTCTATGCCCCAGCCATCCCCTTCGAGACTGATGTATTTCCATTCATCCGCAAGCTCCGCAATCTGGACCTTTGTCGGCATCCCAAACACACCCCACGCCACGATCCCAGCGCACACCACAACCAGTGCCCCCGCGATGACGGGCACCTTCCACCCTCGTTCTGACGGTGCCTCTTGCACTATCCTCGCCCGAAGCCCCGCCAGATCCACCTCCCCGGGTGAACCCTCAAGACGGATCAACTCATTCGAGAGCCCCCGCCAAAAAGCAGCCGCATCACCGAGGTGCGCCCAAGCCGACTCCAAAGGCTCACCAGCCCGGTCCTCAAACCCGGTCGCAAGATGGCGCAGGAGAAACCCGAAGTCCCGAAGATCAACCTCGCTCTGATCGAGCACCTCGGGTGCCGGATCACTCAGCACGATCTCCCCAAGCACTGAGCCTCGTTTGCTCCCAAGCAGGACATTCGCAGCACTGAGCCGACCATGCCCGCGACCGCAGACTGACTCGATTTCCTCAAGCCCCTCAAGCACAGCAAGCGAGAGTGTGCGGAGTTCACTCTTTGTCAGCCGCCGCTGCTTCCCAAGGTCCGCCGCCGAGCGATCGAACCGGTCCATGACAACATATGTCTCGGATGCCGACGAGGAGGTGTACCTGATCCTGGCCCATCGGCGTGAAGCTTTATGCTGCGAGACCTTGTCCTGTACCGCCGCAGAGGCAAGCAACGCACGCCGACGACGCTCCGCATCAGCAGGTGTATCCAACCCGGTTATCGACCGGGTTGCCTTAAGCACCAAGCGGGGTGCCCCCCCCTCACCCTCCGCCCGCACCGTCGCCACAAAGACCCATGGCCGCGATGGGATTTCCTCAACCGTCTCATAAGAACCAAACGCGGCCATAGCGCTCCTCGGCATCGAGACGGCGCGCGACACACCGGCAAACCCGCAATGTACCCGCCCCCCACACAACCACTACTGGGGCAAAGGTTCCTTCCGCGTGTTGAGCTGCAACCCACTCCCTTCAACAGCAATCGTGATCAACTTGGTCTTCCAACGCCGCCGATCCAACGGGATGATGATTGGTTCCGCCTTCTGCGTCACACCCTGCCCCGTTTGATAATCCCGACTGGAGACAATCACCAGGAACCAGGCATTCTGATTCTCCCAGACTGTCCACATGGGGTCAGTGATCTCCAACCGCTTGGGCGAAGAATCCCCTTTCTCCCAATGCAGCGTCACCGGCTTGAGTGCCTGCCGAGCAACCTCCTTGGCCCCACCAGCAAAGTGCTCCGCAACCCGTTGCGAGCCCCAGCCAGAGAATGTCGCTTCATCCTCCACGCCAAAGAGATCAACATCGTACGCCTGCCCGGCAGCCGCTCCCGAAGGCTGGAGAGAGACCGTGTACCGCCCCATCTTTGCCTTGGCGGGGCCACAACCACTCAGGGCGGTCACCCCGATACCCAACACGAGCACACACGAGACGACTCGAAGAACAGCACGACCTATCGACGATCTACCCCGTATCCCAGTCTGCAGCATGATGAACTCCTTGAGAAAGAGTGGTCTGTATCTTCGCAAGTTTAGCCCGCTGGGGAGATCAGCGAAAGGTGCCGATCAAGAACCCCCGCCACTTCGTCACAGGTCCGCCGATCCACAACAAGGAGCGATCTGACCTGCACCAGGTACCCCCCAAAGTCAGACAAAGGCTCGTCATAGATAGACCCAAGCGCCCGACCACCACCAACACCAAAGTCCGAGCAATAGCTGTCACACCCCGCACCGGGGAACATTCGGCATACCGTCCCGATGATCCCCCACCACAGCCGGGCCGGGATCGCATCCTCGATCCACTCGAAATGATCCACCCCAGCCATCAGCCTCTTGGGTCCAAGCACCTCCGCCCACCGGGGGTTCTGCTCGACAACCGCAACAACACGAGCCGCCACCGAAGGCCCATCATCTCCTGACTCCGGCAACTCACGGGCCATGCTCATCGCGGTGACCACCGCTGTCCCCAACGACTCCGCAGAATCGGCAACCAACGCCCGCAGCGCAAGCACCCCCAACGCGTGCATATCCGCAGGCGAACTCAGAGTCGGGCTGAGCACAACCGCCACATCACCGACCTCCACCCCCTCAAGCCGACGCAACTCCGCCTGCTCCGCCTCCGTCACCTGCAGTGGCAACGAAGTAAACCGAAACTCACCCTGTGACAACGCATCACTCAGCGTCAGGTAGGCATGAAGCTCCATCCTCCCGCCCGAGACAGTAATCGGCACCGTCGCAAGCGTGCTCCCTCCAACCCGGATCGGCTCGCGTGGCATCACAGTCCCCTCCACGCTCACCCGCCCAGGCTCGATAGCAACAACCCGCTTGATCCGGACTGCCATGCTCCGCGCAACCGGGCCAGCATCCCCACCCGGTCGATACACACTCGTCTCACCAGAACCCTGATAAGTAAACCGTCGTGGTGCCCCCGCCTCAACCGCCCCTATCTCAGCAGCCTCGGTCACGCAGTCGAGCACCACGCGAACCCCCCACGCGTACGGCAACCCGCACGAGGGCGATGGCAACTCAACCCCCAGACTCTCTGACCCCAGACTGAGCAGCGGCGAATCGAGCCGCTCGGTCACCACCCGAACACTCTCAAGAGCAGCCGTGATCGCCCGGAGCTTCAAGTACAGGATCTCCGCTGCAAGCCCCGCCGAACCACCGACAGATGCCATCATCGCCCCATGCGCAAGCGATAACTCAACAGGGTCTTCGCCCTCAATCGCCTGACCCAGCACCGGCTCTTTCGGCGCTGGTGGCCGATGAAAGTGCCCCCGGGACAACCAATCAATGTAACTTTCAAACCCAACAGGGGCCATCCGACGCACACACATCAACCCACAGGCAGGATTAAACCCGATCGCCCCCGGCACCGCCCCTGTCAGCTCCCGCCACGCCCCGCGATCGGCCCCGGAAAGACACACAATCGGGCTCTCGGCTCCTAGCGCAGGCCGCCAAAGATACCGAGCAAGGCTCGATCCATACAAGGGAAGACCCGACCCCCCCAGCAGCCCATCGTCCGTACACAGTGCCCAAGCCCCCCCCTCTTCTCCCTCACCAAGCACACGCATACAACCGGATGCAACATCCAAAACCATCGGCCCAGGATGACACGACTCCCACGCCCCACCGATCACCCGCCCCGGCTCAAGCTCTCGCCGAGCATCCGCCGATCGGCTCCACCGCGCATCGAGCATCGCGTTGTTGACCAGCCCCAACTCGGCACCACGCCCATCAGCGAGCGGCATCTGCACCCAGACTTCAAGCCACTCCCGAACATCCCCCGAGCCGTCGAGCACGCACCCTGCGTACACCACCGCATCAACCGTCGTGCGCAAGACCCGCAACACCGGCTCAGCGTCCTTTGGGGTCTCCACCAGAACACAGACCGAGAGCGCCTCCGGCGCTCCAAATATCCTCACCGCTATTGTTCCCGATCCAAGACGCACGATGCCCTCCATCCTCGAGACCTGCCGAACCAGACTACAGGGACCACAAGGATAGCAGAACATCTATAGGGATGAAACGAGACGATTCGAGCCGCAATGTCGGAAGATGGGGTCCTGCCCGTTCGTGGGAGACCCCCAAGCAGCCTCGATCACTCCTCCTCAGCCGTCGCGGTCACTGTCTCCCCATCGAGAACCAGAACCTCAGCCTCAGTGCCAAAGAGCAGTGCCACACGCTGCTCCCGCAACTGCTCCTCCAAGGCCCGTCGGTGGTGGGCGGTATACAACGCCCGTCCCAGCGGGTCACCTGCCGAGAGCGTGCCGGGGTTGCTCTCAGCAACGACACGCCCCGACCAACCGGAAGACTCCGGTGTCGAACAACCAACAAGAGCCCCACACAAACCTATGACAAGCAATCCAGTACCTGTTCGTTGACGAAATGAGTGCATGGTGATTCCTCCACATGCCTCATCGACTCCGCCTGCAATGCGACTTACACCCACCAACGAAAGACCCGCACCCCGCCACCTCCACACCAACCAGATCGCACGACCAGATCACCATTGGTGCCTGCAAAGTCCGAATAATGCTGCCAATCCAAATCGCCACCATACAAAGTCAGCAACAGCACATAGAAGCATGAAACACGCACTGACCAGCACCGACCGATGCCCTCAGCAGCCCACCGCCCATTCGTTGAGAAAGGCGATGAAATCCAGCGTATTGATCGCGCCATCCTCATTCCAGTCCGCGAGTTGGTCTCCTGCCGACCACGCACCGAGGAACTCGATAAAGTCCAGCGTGTTGATCAGCCCGTCGCCGTTGATGTCCGCCCTGCAACTGCCCAGGATGACCAGCCCGTTCGACATATCACTGACCAGGATTCGCTGCGATCCCAACAGCGGGTAGACACCCCACGCTGTGCCTGTGTCATATTCACCAACCTGCACAAAGCTCTTGGTATCACGATCGATCTCAAAGATCAGGCACCCGAGGCCGTACCACGAACAGTACACGCGATC
>JAJRZG010000168.1 GCA_024275365.1 Planctomycetota bacterium
CCCGCCTTCACACCCGCACCACCTGCACCACACTCGGCCGCCGCGTCGCATCAGCAACCCCATCCCCATCCGTATCAATCCGTGCCGCCACGCGCCCTCGCTCAGCCGCAAACCGCTCCCGACACATCCCCGCCTTGAACGCCGCCGGCGATCCATCGCCCGCCAGAGCCGAAGCCGCAGCAAAGATCAGGTGCAACACGCCCAACACCTCAAAGAGCACAAACGATTTCGGGTTCGTGATGCTCACCTCGCTCACCACGCCAACCCCAGCAGCCTCGTCAGGGTCGATCCCAAGCATCCGCAGCACCTGCCCATGCACCATCGCCCGCTGAGGCCCAAAGGTTGGCACCTCGACCACTGCCCCGCTCACAGGGCTCGGCACAAGCGTTGCCCCATCATCGGCTGCCCGCATCCGCGAGATCGTCAACTGCGTGTTGCTGATCCTCGCGATCACTTCATACACCACGCCCCCCACCACAACAACAAACCCGGCACCAACCTCGACAAGATCAAACCCAACATCCTGGCTCGTCATCGTCAGCGTTGTGCCCACGACATCACCCGCCCCCTTCACAAGCCGCTGCCCAATCCAACCAACATCCCGCACCAGGTTCGGCTCAAGCACCAGCAAATCCCGATCATTGATAAACATAATCTCTCCTTTCTTCCCAAACCCGGCCCCGGGTCTCTCAACCCGGGCCGGGCGTTCGCGGGCTCCCCCTCCCGCAGAACGATCACTCCCTCAGGGGCGGGGGCTTTCCAGCCCCCATGCCTCAGTTCCCATCCACACTCAACCCACGGACCACCCCGTGCGCCGCCTCGTTCTTGAACTCAAGCGTGTACTCACCAACAACCTGACCCTCGATCGAGTCACCATTGGTGCTCAACGGCTTGTAATGGAAGCTCCGCCCCTGCAACGGCATCACCTGCACGCGCGAGCTGTCCACCAAATACACCGCATCGCTCGGCACCCACCGAGACACAACAACCTTGCACACCCCAAAGTCACTCTCATAGAAGTTCACCAGGTTGCTGTACCGGTCATCGTCGGGTGAATACTGCCGCTGCCCGTCGATGAGCTGGTTGAACGCCCGCTTCTGGTTGCCGTTGAGCAGGATCGTGTCCACAGCCCCCGAGCTCTGCTCCCAGATCTGCTTGAGCGCTTCATTGATCAACGCCTCGGTCAGCGCATCCCCGCTTGCGCCACCACCATCGGGGAACCCATTCACCCCGGGCACAAACTTGTTGGTCGCGATCATCGCAGAGATGCCGTTCATCGACCGACGAACCGTGCCCGAGCCCTGCTGGTCGCTCGTCGGTGACACGCCGTTGATCACCGTATTTTCGAGGTCTCGCAGCAACTCCCGCAGCCGTTCCTGCTTCTGATAGTCCGCCTCATCTGCGATCCCGTGAGCCTGCACCGCCTGCATCGTCCCGCTCACCGAGACCCCAGCCGTGAAAATCTGCGTGTAGTTCTGCTGCCGAGTTCGGCTGGTAAACCTCGCCCCCGGCGCATCAGCACCCTCCATCGCCGCGTTCCCGATGATGTGCAGCTTCAGGTCGTCCGCAAGCGTCGCGTTGCTCGTCCCGCCATACGCCCGCTCGACGGTCAGCGTGTTGCCCGTGACCGCCGTCACCAGCATCACCTCTGTAAACCCCTCAGGCCGCACAAGATCGCCCGCCTGAAACCGATCCCCATTGTCCACCGTCAGGCTGGTCGCCGTCTGCGGATCAGGGTTAAAGATCGTCTGGTTCAGATAATCAAAGTTCGGCAAGAGCGAATCCTCGATCCACTCGTGTACCGTGCTCGTCGCTGCCCGCCTCGCATCACCAAGATGCGCCAAGAGCGGCGTCTCAAACGGGCTCACAATCCCGATGATGTCGCTCACATCTTCTGCAAGTTCCGGCAGCTCAACGCCCGCCGTAAATGTCGCTTTCCCACTGAATGCCATCGCCAATCCTCCTTCTCCAATTCCTCCGCCCGGCATCGTGTGCCTCCGGGCTCTTCGCCCATCTCACGCACCACACCACGCAGCACGCCTCACCCAAGTCCCCCTCCATCTCCGCTCCCACTTCCGCTTCTCCCTCTCCCTTCCTCCTGCTCCCTCCTCCTCCTGCTCCCTCCTCTTCCTCTCCTGCTCCCTCCTCTTCCTCTCCTGCTCCCTCCTCTTCCTCTCCTGCTCCCTCCTCTTCCTCTCCTGCTCCCCCTCCCGCGCCCCGCGGGAGGGGGTTGGGGGGAGGGTGCCTTCCTGTCTCGGTCACTTCGGCTCCTCGCGTGTGCTTCGGGCTCAGTCCCGATCCCCCCGCCGCATCCGCAGATACCGCAACAGCAACCGCCGATCCCCCGTCTCACGCGCCGCCTTGGCAACATCCTCAACCGACCGCGCCCCAAGACCCCGACCCCCCTCAACAGCAGGTACACCCGTCGCGCGAATCCCCCTCGCCCTCGTCACAAACAACAGTGGCCGCCGCTCCTTCACCCTCGACACCGCCTCGAGCACCGTCGCTCCCGCAGCAATCTGCTCTTCAACAACCCCCCGCGCTCCGTCCAGATCAACAACCCCAGCGATCAACAGCTCCCGATCCACCTGCCGTGCCCGCTCACTCTCACCAACGATCCGCCGCAGGTCTTCTGCCGCCGCCTCGACAGCCCCGAGCCGATCCCCAAGCTCAGCCACCCGTTCTTCTGCAACCTTCGCCCGCACCTGCCAACCTTCTTAATCCGCAGGCTCAGGCTCCCCCCCCGGCGAATCGTCCTGCTCATGGATTTCCGATTCTTCCATCTCTTCCTCCCTCCCCCGCGCCTCGTGGGGGAGGGCCGGGGAGGGGGTGTTTCCTCCTTCTTCTTCATCCCTCACATCCTCCATCTCCCCCGCCTCAACCTGCGACTCTTCCGCACCCGCCATCGGCTTCTCAATCGCTTCCATCTCACACCTCCAAATGTGTTGCTCCACACTCGCGCCTTTCACTTCTGAAATCTCAAATATGAAATCTCATCTCAGGACTCAAGACCCAAGCCTCTCCCCCTACACAACCCCCGCATCACGCGCCACATACCCAAGCTCATCGAGCACCCGCCGCGTCGGCACCCCAAGCTCAACCTTCCGCTTGGCGGCCAAGGTCTCCTCCACAACATCCGTCGGCAACGGGTCAGGCCACTCCAGCCGCACGCCACGATCCCGTGGGTCCGTCTCCATCACCCCGGCCGCATCCAGCGCAGTAAGCACCATCCGGCTCACCTCCGCAAGCCCCCGCCCATAGCTCACACGCTTCCGCTCGGTCTTGGCCAGCAAACCAATCAGCGTGATCTTCAACGCATTGGCACTCGACAGATTCCCCACTCTGCCCTGCACCACCCCCGTCGCCAACGGCGGCACGCCCGAGGTCTTATCCATCGCATTGCGCACCTCGTTGATGTGCGCCTCTTCACTCGGGCTGCTCGCATCCCCACCAAACGACGACACACTCGCATCCGGGTTGTCGGTGCTCCAGATCTGCCCCGGCCCCACCGGCACCTTGTCAAACCCCTCGATCCCCTTGGCCAGGTACATCTTAAAACTCTGCATCGTCACCCGGCTCGCCCGATCGCTCAGCCGCGTGTTCAGCTCATCCTGCAGCGGGATCAAAGGCTCGACCTCACTCAACCCCCCATACCGGAACGGCTGCGACTGGTTCTGCACATGCACCACCGGCACCCGTCCCCCCAAAAGCCCAAACTCCTCTTACTCGACCAACTCCCCATCCACAAACACCCGCCGCCCCGTCGCGCTCAAAACCTCCGTCACCCCACTCCCCGTGGGACCGGCTTCCAGCCGGTGCCTCGCTCCCTCTCCCCCTGGGAGAGGGCTGGGGTGAGGGTGCCTTCCCCTCTTCCAACTCTCCAACCACTCCCCAATCGGCCCCCGACGCGCACCCTCTCCCGGTGCCTCGACCCCCGCATGAATCACATACCCATCAAGCTCCCGCCAATCCCCCTCGCGCACCACCGGCACCCCCCGCGTCGGCTCGATCACCTCGATACCCACGCTCTCGCGCACAAACCACGGGTCCAGCCCATCAGCCGTCCCCGCCAGTGCTCGCAGCCGCCCCTCATCCACCCGCAGCACCAGGTCCACATGCCCATACACATGCCCGAGCAGCGCCATCTCCTGCAACAGCGAGACACCCCCCGCCCCCTCCCAGATCGCGTCCAGCATGCGCTCAATGCGCTCGCGGTCTTCCTCGTCTCTCGCTGTGCTCAGCAGCCGCACCGGCTTGCCAAACATAAAGTCCACCATCGTGTGAATCCGCCACGCGATGTCGTTCTCGATCACGATCTCCCGCGACCTCGACCGGTCATCGATCCCCGAGTCATGCCGCCCGATCAGCCGTGTCGGCAATCCCACCCGCTGCCCCATGTCATACCGCTGCATCTCGCCGCTGCGTGAGAGCGCCATCGGGTTGCGGTAGTACCGCCACATCAGCGCAAGCGTCGGCTTCGTCGTCGCCTCATGCGCCGCAAGCAGTTCCTGCACCTCCCCAAGGCCGAGCACATCCCCCACGCCCCCCACACTCGCTGTCACCTGCCCCATCTCGGCCTCCTTCTGCTCCCAGTCGTTCCCGATACACGCCGCCACACACCGCTGTCCCCTCACCCTTCCCCCCGCCGCCCCCACCTGTGCGCGCACGGGCGACCCGCATCACACGCACCCAGCGCGCAACTCCCGCTTCTTCATACAAATAAAAAAACTTCAAGAATCTTGAAAGCCCACAACCCCCGACCCCACTCGCGCGCACAACCCCAGACACCCGCCCCCGCGCGCACACCGCACACACAGTCAGAAAGACAGTTTCACCGCTGAGGCCGCAGAGTTGCGCAGAGGAAAAGACAGGAGCAAGACAAGAAAGCAGAGTGGGGTGGGCGTCTTCCTCCCTCCCCCGCGCCCCGCGGGGGAGGGCCGGGGAGGGGGTGCCTTGCCTCCGACGCCCCATCACCAAAGCACCGCCCCGAAAGGGCGTGCTCCCCCAAGCATGCTTCTGCTCCTGCCTTTTCTTTGCATCCCTCCGTGGCCTCAGCGGTGAACCCGCCTTACTCCTTCTGCCTCCCCCCCGGAGCACCCCCTCTGGACCTTTCCATCCTTGTTCCATACAATGCATCACCGCCCCGGAGCCGCCCCGTCAGCTCTGGGCATGCACACACCCATTCCCCCGGAGGCTCACCCCATGCAGACACTCGCCCACGCCCACGAAGTCATGCACATGATGCTCGAGACCGGCAAGACCTACACCCGCCAAACCTTTCAGGCTGACCTGGCTGCCAAGTTCGGCCCCGATGCCCGCTTCCATTCCTGCTCGATTGACAACATGACCGCCGACGATCTCCTCGAGTTCCTGGTCGCCCGCGGCAAGCTCTCCGGCGACATCGACGGCGAGTTCACCATGGACCCCACGAATATGTGCAGCCATTAGGTTCTGTCTGACAGAGCAATGAGGCGGTCGTCTCGTCCAGTGGGCCCGAGTGCCATCATCCCCACTCTCCAGCCCTACGCCACCAGGCTCAGTTCCCCCATGCCCGTCTGCGTCTCGACCCCCAGCCGCAGGGTGATCGGTGCGCTCCCGGCGCTTGCCGCTTCTCCCCGCTTGGCCCGCACGCGGTATTGCACGCTCGTCGTCCCCACCGGCACCGCCATATCCAAAAACCCTTTTGCCCCGATGCTTGCGATGAGTGTCCATGTCTCCTCGCCCGCAAGCCGCCGCAGCACTTCATAAAAGGTTCGGTGCGCCAGCGTCCCCCCCCACCGCAACCGCACCGCCCCGTCCGAAGTGATCTCGCCGACCACCTCTGTGGGCGGCTCGGGCGGGCCGGCGGGCGTCGGCACCGAGGGCGGCGGCACATTGGCTCGCACATAGACCCCCGCATCATCGCTCGTCTCGGCAAACGCCTTGATCATCGCGATCAGATCGCGGCCGCTGTGTGTCAGTGAGTCCTCGGCGTCATGAAACCCCACGGTGGCGCTACGGGCAGCAGCCCGTGCCTGCTCGGCGTGCAAATATCGTTGCCGCGCCGCCGCGACCATCGCCGTCAGCTCGATGATCTGCCCCTCGGTGAGCCCGATCGCCCCCGGATCGGCGGCCCACGCATCCAGCCGCTCCTCAAACCACTCGATCCGTCCGATCCTCGTCTTTGGCAGCACGCGCATCGCGGACCTCCTCTGTCTCTGGGTACTTCGTCCCTCCGGGACGAGCCTCCGTGTTCTTGCTTCAATCCTCCACCCCTCCGGGGCGGGCCTCCGCTCCACACACCCCCGATCGGCCTCCTTCTCCCACCCGGCCAGCCCAAGCCCCAAAAACGCCCAAAACAGATGGATTTCCCCTTGCCCCACACCCGGAGACGCCCGCCCACCCCCACGAGACCAATGCCCCCCCACCCCGGCCGCGTGCCGCGGAGAGCGTGGCACGCGTCGCGATCCCTGCAGCACACGCCCACCCCTGCGCACCACATGCCCCACACCGCAAGACACCCGCCCCCCACCGTGTGCCATCACTCGCGGCTCCCCTCTCTCTCCCTCTCCCCCTGGGAGGGCTTTGCAGCCACGGGCCGGGAAAGGCGGGTGAGGGTGTCTTTCTGCCTCTCCCCCTCCTCCCGCCGCGCAGTGATGTCATTCCAGAGCCCGAAGCGCCAGCGAGGAGCCCACCCCCCGACGCACCACCCCCCACCC
>JAJRZG010000169.1 GCA_024275365.1 Planctomycetota bacterium
GAATCCGACCTTCTTGCCCATATCTACCAGCTCGCCGGCGGGATCAACGCCGGGGCAGGGGATGTGCTGGTGGGGCCGGGAGATGATTGTGCGGTCGTGCGCACAACCGGGGGGGGCGTGCTGCTGCTGACGGTGGACCAGGTCGTCGAGGGTCGGCACTTTGAGCCGGGGACGCCGATCGACCTGATCGCGCGCAAGGCGGTGGCGCGGTCGATCTCGGATATTGCTGCGATGGGAGGCGAGCCGTCGTGGGGGCTGGCGACGGGGCTGCTGCCGGAGGGCTATGCGCATGGCAAGGAACTCATCGAGGCCCTGCACAAGTGGGGGCAGCATTGGGGGTGCCCGATCGTGGGCGGGGATATTGCGTTTGGGCCGGGGCCGTTGTCGATCACGGTGACGGTTGTGGGGTGGATGGCAGAGCCCGACGCGCCAGCGAGGAGCCGATCGGGCACACACACTCCAAAGGCACCCCCTCCCCAACCCTCCCCCGCGGGGCGCGGGGGAGGGAGCAAGGCACCGCACGAACCCGTGCTCCGCTCGGGTGCGAAGCCGGGTGATGCACTCTGGCTGACGGGGCAGGTCGGGGGTTCGCTCGAATCCGGCTGGCACCTGCGGTTTGAGCCGAGGCTCGAGGCCGGGCAGGCAGCGGCACGGTCGGGCCGGGTTCATGCGATGATCGACCTCTCCGACGGGCTCGGGCGCGACGCGGCACGGCTCGGTGTGGCATCGGGTGTTCGGCTCATCATCGAGGCAGCCAAACTCCCTGTCTCGCACCGGGCATCGGGCTGGAGGCAGGCTGCGAGCGAAGGGGAAGACTACGAACTGCTGATGGCGATCTATACAAAACATCCTGCAACAGATGGGCCGCCACTGGTGCTTGCCCCACCACTGCTCGGCCCCGTCGGCCAGGTACGGGCGTGCAACGCGGGTGAGAAACCCGGGGCAACGATCATCGATCCCTATGGCCGGGAGCATGATGCCGAGACACTCGGGTGGGATCATGGCCGGTAACGGGACCGTTGTGGTGCAGGCTTCCAGCCTGCACGGGAAGGCCAGACGCGCGCAGGCTGGAAGCCTGCACCACAAAGTTGCCGCGATTGGAGGGGAGGATGCGGTAGGATGGGGACATGTGGAATATGCCGAACATGTGCGCGATCGTGGCGATGGCTGGTGGAACTGCGTGGGGACAGTTGTCGTTTGTTGAGGCCACGGCCGATCTGGGGCTCGATGGGCTCAAGGGGCCTCACGGCTGCTTTGTCGATCTGAACAACGATGGCAGGCCGGATGTGGTCATCGGGCGGAACCGGGTGTTTCTCAATGTGGCGGAGGCACACCGGTTGGAAGCCGGTGCCACGGGGGGAGGAGCCGGTGCCACGACAGCATGGCCCCGGGGCTTCCGGTTTGTCGAGGTCGAGGCGAGTGGGCTGCCGGCCTTTCGGGGGGGGGATATCGCCGTCTTTGCCGACCTCGACAACGATGGCAACAAGGATTGTGTCTGGACGCGGTATCTGGATGTGAATGCGGACAACTACGAGCCACCGACGGAGGGGCCGAGGAAGACGGCGTGGCTGCGGGGCAATGGCGACGGGACCTTCGGCGAGCCGGTGGGGGCGTGGGAGGTGATCGAGGCGGCGCAAGAGGCGACGACAGCGGCGGTGGCGGTGGGCGATGTGGACCGGGATGGGTGGCTCGATCTGTATCTGGGGAACTGGTATGTGAAGTATGGGGAGGGGTTGGAGGGGGTCCCCAACGAGTTGCTGACAAACCGGCTCGCAGACGACGACAACGGGGGGATGTGGGCAAAGGATCTGTTCTTTCTGCACGACACAGAGATGTTTGATGATCGAACAGATCCAGGAGGCCGACCGGCATACGGCGTGCTCATTGCGACGCTCTTGCCCGACTGGACCAGGAAGTCTCAGCCCGGTATGCCGCAACTGCTTGAGCTCAACTATGGGCGGCGATGGAACCGGTTGTGGATCCGGTACATGGCACGCCCAAACTCACGCGGGTTGTACGAGTGGTTAGATATCGGCTCAGAACTCGGCCTCGATGGCGATGCCATCCGCCACGGCCGGCATCCCGAGTGGCTCAAGGAACGCGCCAAGACCGACGCCCGCTTTGACCGCGAGGACGAAAAACCCTTCCGATCCAACGGCAACACCTTCGACGCATCCATCGGCGATATCGACAACGACGGCGACTTTGATCTCTTCCTGGCCGAGATCACCCATGGCTGGGCGGGGGAGAGCAGCGATCGGTCACGCTTCCTCGTGCAGGAACTCGACGAGAATGGAGCGGTGCGGTTTGTCTCCAAGCCCGAACTGAGCGTGGACCGCGTGCCGACCGACCCGACGATCCGAAGCTGGAATCAGGGGGATATCTTCGCGGAACTCGCCGACTTTGATCTTGACGGGCGGCTGGACCTGCTCCTCTGTTCGAGCGATTATCCCGACAACCAGCGCCTCCGTATCTATCGCCAGCAAGCCGACGGGTCGTTCAGCGATATCACGAGCTGGGTCGGGATCGACCACCTCGGGGCGGGGCAGCCCTCGCTTGCTGATATCGACAACGATGGCGACCTCGACATCCTGGTCGGGCAGAGTTTCAATCGGCTGCGGCGGGAACAGCGCGAGGGTCGCAAGCCACAGATACGGGTGTATCTGAACCAAGCAGTCGAGAAGTCGCTCGGCAACGCACTGGTGCTGCGGCTGGTGGGCGATGAGACACAAAGCGTCTCGCGCGATGCGTTGGGCGCGATTGTGCGCATGACCGCGACCATCGGTGGCAAGCCGGTAACCCAAAGCCGACAGCTCATCGGGATCGGCGGGCACCAGGGCAAACAGATGGATTTTGTCGCCCACTTCGGGCTGGGGGATGCTGCTGTCGCGGAGCGGGTCGAGATTGAATGGCCCTCGCGCGAGCGGGTGGTGACGGTGCTTGAGGGTGTCGAGGCGGGGACGCGTGTTGTGAGGCGTGCTGAGAGCGAGGAGAAGGAATGAACCGGATGCAAATGACAGCCGCAGCGGTGCTCATGGTGTGTGCGGGAGGGGCAATCGCGGGCTGGAAAGCCCACGCCCCTGTTAGTCTCACCCACTCCCCTGTGTCTATACCCGGAAACACCGGCTGGAAGCCGGTGCCACGGGAACTGGTACAGCCTGAGGATACCCAGCCCAAGGGTGAGCCGTTTGTGGGAATCTAGGTGCGTGATACGCCCGAGGGTGTGGTGGTCGGGTGGATCTTCGCGGGGCCAGCAGGGGGTGATGGGTTCAACTCGGCACTCGGTATCAAGCGGGGCGACAACATCGACGCGGTCTCTCTAGGCGGCACCATCGACGACGAACACCGGGTTGTCATCGAGAGTGCCCAGGCGTTCAAGGACTTCATCGCGGCTCTCTCGCCCGGCGACACGCTCACGATCGAGGCACGGCGCTCGCCCGTGGCTGTGCCGGACGGCTCGATCCCCAAGGGCGGGCCGGGGGGTGAGATCACGAAGTATTCGATCACGGTGGCTTCGAGGAGGCAGTGGATGGGGACGGTCAAGCGCGGGCTCGATGGGCGCGAGATCGCGGAGGTGCCGGAGGGGGAGTTCGAGGCGTTGATCCTCGGGCTTGCTGCCGAGGTCGGTGTGTGCGAGGCCGAGGGGGGGCTTGATGCGCTGCTCGACTACTTTGCGGGTGTGCAGAGTGCGAACCTTGACCCGAACAGCTTGCCGAGCGTGGTGCAGGGGTTTGCCAGGCCGCTCTCGATTGATGCGGTGGAGGCGGAGATTGCGGTGCTGGCGAGCGCGGCAGCGGGCGGTGGATACGACGAAATCGAGGCGTTGATCTCGCACACGCTCGATCTACCAAGCCATGACGACACGGCGCTCTCTTTGGCGATGGAGGGTGTGGACCTTGCGCAACTTCGGGATGACCTGCGCGGGCTTGTCGCGTGGCAGCGTTCGCAGCTCTCGGTGGGCGGCGCGGGGGTCGAATCGCAGATCAGGGGGATCAACACGACCCAAGGGCGGGTTGGGCCTTTCGTCGCCTCGCTGCTACACGACGATGGCAGAGCGGCTGCGTGGGAGGCTCTCGGTGCATCGCACACAGATGCCAAACCGATCGGAGATGGACTCGACAAGGACATCCGTGCGGCTGTGGGCGGTGATGTGCTCTTCGTCGAACAACTCGAGGACGGCACCATGGGTGTCGTCGGCGGCCCGGGGGCCAACACCTACGACATGGCTGTCATCGGCAAGGTGTATGACATCGGGGGTGACGATGTGTACACCTTCGCACAGGCTGACGATGCACCTGCGGGCGGGAACCACCACATCATCGACCTGGCGGGCAACGATACATACGAGGCAACGACCGGCTTTGCGGGACCGGGCGTGGGGGTGATGGGGCTGAGCATTGTAGATGACCGCGCGGGTGACGATACCTACCGCTCGGCCGAGCAGTTCTCGATCGGGGCGGGGCTCTTTGGCGTGGGGATCGTGCTCGACCATGCGGGCAATGACCGCTATGAGAACCTCGGCCCGGCGAGCGGGTGGAGCACGGGCGTCGGCTATTACGGGGCGGGGCTAGTGATCGACATGGCAGGCGACGACTCCTATCACGGCGAGCAGCTCACGCAGGGCATCGGCGGGCCTCGGGGCTTTGGGGCCATCCTCGACGCGGGTGGCAATGATTCATACAAAGCCAACGGGCCGAGCTTTGGGTCGGTCTATGGCACGGCTGATGTGTACAAGGGCTTCAGCCAGGGGTTTGGGATCGGTGTGCGGAGTTATGCCGCTGGGGGGCTGGGAGCGATCTACGACCTCGATGGTGATGATCGGTATGAGGCGGGGGAGTTTGCGCAAGGGTGTGGCTATTACTTTGCCTTTGGGCTGTTGCACGATGCCAGGGGCGATGATATCTATGTCGGCAACCGCTACGGCCAAGCCTCGGCAGCACACCAGGCGATCGGGGTGCTCATCGACGATGCAGGGGACGATTCGTACTGGTCGATGACCGCGGCAAGCCAGGCGGGGGTGTGGGACCAGAGCCTCGCGGTGCTGATCGATCGCGCGGGGAACGATACCTATGAAGCGGATGGGCTCGCGCAGGGGTCAGCGGCGATGCAGGCGATCGGGATATTGCTCGACCTGGGGGGTGATGACACTTACCTCGCCAAGGGTGGCTCGCAGCAGGGGCAGGGTGGGAGCAACACCTATCACTTCGATGCTGATGGCATGTTTGGCTTTAGCGCGTTGATCGACCTGGGGGGTGGGACGGATACTTATAGCAGCGGACGCGGCAGCGACTCGCTGGTGGCAACTGGCGCTCACAACGAAGAGACACCTGCGAACTCAAGCCTGTTTGGGGTTTTCTGCGATCGGTGAGATTCGGCGTGGGACCGCCTTCCAGGCGGTGCGCGTTTGAAGAACAGTCTGCCAGACAGCACATCCAGACACCGGCTGGAAGCCGGTGCCACGAAAGAAAAGGCCCGTGGCGGTCTGCCACGGGCCTTGCTCATTCCATGATGAGTTGCCTGATCAACTGCTGCGGGTGTAGAGGCTGAGCAGGCCCGCGGCGTTCTGGAAGCCGAGGAAGAAGTCGCTGTCGTGCAGGGCATCACTTGGTGGCGAGAGACGGCGGACGGTCTGGAGGAACTCATAGTTGCCGGTATTGCCCGGGGTGTCGTCCACGGAGTTGACCGCCATGGGGTCGAAGATATCAAGCGTCGGGTCGTAGCTCTCGGTGATGCGGAGCCCCATGAGCTCGCCAGCCCGGCGGTTTGCTGCGGCGGCGAGGGACTGGATGAACGACTCAAGATCATCGGGTGATGGTGTATAGCCCAGGATCGAGAAGCCGGGCATGAAGAGCACCGCCTCGTCGTTGCGGTCGGCGTTGCCGGGGTCGGAGCGTTGACTGACACCGAAGGGCTGGGTCGCGACGCCCCCCTGCAGAGCAAAGAAGCTGATAGCCCCGGAGAAATCAACCTGGAGGAGCGGATCGACCGGGTCGAGGGTGGAAGAGATGAAGATCGTGGAGAAGTCCTGGAACTCGAAGTCAGCGGGGTTGGTCGAGACATTGATATCGAGGCCTCGCACATCGTCTGCGGTCCCAAACACGGCATCGGCACCAGGACTCACCACAACAGAATCAAATGACTGCTGCATGATGTTTGTGACGCTGTCGAGGATGTAGTCCTCCATCTTCTGGCCGTTGTTTGCAATGCCTGTAAAGCCGAGCGAGCTTGGCAGGAATGCGCCGATTTCAGTTCTGATGCCACCGACCTCGAGCCAATCGACGGTGCCGCCATTGGTTTCGAGGACGATATTCTGGCGTTGCTTGACGATCTCTCTTGAGCCGCTGGTGACGACTTCGAGCCGGTAGTCAGAGTTGATGACACCCTGGACATAGATGGCATACTTGGCATCAACGCCTGGGAGGTCCATCCTGCCCGGGGCGACGAACTCGATGTAGAAGTCGCCCTTCTCATCGTAGCCATAGGTCACATTGTTCCCCTCAGCGAGGACTCCCGGGGTGCCGTTGGTCGGGCTGATATCGGTTGGGGCAAAGAGGAGGATTCCATCGTCAGACGCGGTCGAGTTGGTCGTGTCAAAGATCGAGAACTGGACATATTGGCTCAGAGGGAAGGGATCGTTGAGGCTGCCAACGCGGGACCCGAGGTCTGACCCGAGGTCGGCAAGATTGAGTGTCACGCGGATGATTGACCCGGTCTTGATCGGGTTGCCGTTGTTGAGGTTGAAGATATCGATATCGGGGAAGAAGTTGCGCGGGATGCCGGCGAACCCTGGGTCGCCGATGGCAGAATCAACCGAGACCAGCTTGGCACCCAGGGCGTTTGTCAGGCTTGAGACATTGCTGCCGTTGGAGCCGGAGACGAAGTCGTCGAGCGTGCCCGGGGTGCCGTCTGGGCCTGCATCAAAGCGGAAGGTGTATGGACCGATGACGATAGAGTTCAGGTCATCGTTGGTGCCGAGGATGCCGTCGTTGCCTGCAAAGGCTGCGGGAACGGGTGCGTTGACAAGGTCTTGCCCATCGCCAGCATCGGTTGAGGCGTTGAAGCCGGTATCGCCATCGTCGAAGATACGGAGTGTGAAGTTGTAGTCTCCGACCCCACCGGGCACGGGGTCGAGGTCGGGCAGCGTGCCCGAGTTCAGGCTCAAGGTGTTGGAAACGACAACGAAGTAGGTGCCGGTTTGGCGGATGAGGTAGTCTGCTGCGGAGGTCAGGTCGCGGTTGTCTGAGGTGATCGGCTGAAAGGGGAGCACGAGGCCGAAGTCGGTCGAGCCGAAGAGGACATTTCCGTCGGGCTGGATGATGAACCGCCCGGCAAACTGGGCCGGTCCCTGCATCGCACCGAGGCGGAGGATCTGCCCGGCCTGAAGGGTGATGGAGTAGATATCGGTATCACTTGAGAAGCTGAAGTAGTTGGCATCGTTGTCGGGGTGGTCACCGATCGCGCCCCGGAGGTTGAACTCGACATTGGCATCGGGGAGCCCGTCGGGCTGATGGGGGTCATCAAGGACGATATCGAGGCTGAGTGGGGCGTAGAGATCAACGCGGTGCTCGGGGAAGCCATTCTGCCCACCGAGGTTGAAGAACTCTGGCGTGAACTTGTCACCTGCGTCTCCGATGATGTTCTGAGACGCAAAGTTGTCGGCGGCATCAATGCGGCCGTTGCCGTCGCCGTCGAGTTGGGCAAGCGATGCTGCTGCTCTGATATAGTCTGCCTCGATCTCAAAGCGATAGATGCCCGGCCCGGGGTTGTCTGTGAGGATCGGCAGATCACGCTCGGTGATACTCACGCTGAAGATCACCGAGACAATGCGTTCAGCAGGATCGTAGTCGAGGACATAATCGCCACCCTGGATGAGTCGGATCTCGATCTCGCCTGCGCCCCTAACCTCGGAGACCGACAGAGCCCGGTCAAGACTTGAGATATCGATCGCCTGGTTGAACGAGAGATCGGCGATGGAGACTCGGCCTTCTCGGCGAACATCGACATTCTCAATCTGGATGGGCAGCGGGTCGAGTGGGCGGGCCTCGATGATGAGGTTGCGGTCATTCTTGGCGGTCTGGCCGCCGGCGGTGACACTGCCGAGCGTGCCGGAGGAGGCGATGCGGTAGGACTCGCTCCCGAGGTTGGACCCGAGGATCTCACCGCCGACGGTGACTGATCCGATCGAGGACCGCCCGCTGGCGAGCAGGTCATCGCTTGTGCCAAAGAACCCGTCAACGCCCCGGAGATACCCGGCGACGATATCAGAGATTGTGAAATCGCCCCCGATGGTGATCGAGTCAATAAACCCGGCGCTGACCGTGTCAGTATTGAACCCTTCGCCGCCGATTTCGGCATTGTCACCGAGGTTGCCACCGATCATGATGGAGGTATCGAAGACATCACCCGCGACGCTGAGGCTGGTGAGGGTGTTGCCCGAGGTGATGCGGGACTCGGTGATCGACTGGGCGGTGATGTTGCCGAGAGATTCGCCAGCATTGATGAGCCCGTTGTCGAGGGCCGCGTCCAGCGTGACGGTATCGATCGAGTAGCGAGCGTTGAGCGCACCGCTCATGGCACCTGTGAAACGGGCAGAGCCAAGGGTGACGAAGCTCATCATTGCCTCGTCTCGGAGGTCGGGGTCGGCATCGCCGAAGGCCCCGCTGACAAAGACGCTCCCCATCGAGCCCGTGGTGAGTGTGCCGCTGCGGAAGGAGCCGCTGACGAAGGTACCGATGCTGGTCCCGGCGAGGATGTCGCCGGTGCCCCGAAGCTCGCCGAGCTCGAATCGGCTGACATTCTCGTCGATGACAATGTCTGAATCGCCCAAGAGCTGCCACGCCTCGACGCGGATGAGGCCCATCGAAGCACCTTCGGTTGAGACGATATCAAAGTCGGTGAGGAAGTTGCTGCCGGTGGCGCGGACGAGGAGTGTGGAGGCGGTGGTTGTTTTGTGAAGAATAATGCGGCTGGTGGCGGCATCAAAGAACGCGCTCCCGGGGCCGGTAAAGAGGATGGTGCCCGTGCCCGCATCGGTTGAGAAGCCAAAGATGCTGCCCGCAGTGATCTGCGTCCCGGTGGTGTCGGTTGGGATATCACTGTTGTTGACGGGCCTGAATGGGCCACCCCATGCGAGCTTGCCGCCCGCGCGGGAGCCGGGCAGGAATGTGTCGGTGAAGGCTGAAGACCCGGTCGCGTTGCCCACGATAGAGATCGTGCCGATGCTGGAGGACCCGATCTCGAGCAGGTCGTCAGCGGTGTTGTAGAGACGGTCGCTGCCGGGGTTCATCCCTGCTGAGACCGTGGTGTTGGTCATGTTGCCACCGACGAAGATGCTGGTGATCGAACCGGCCTGGTTGGTGTCGGCATCACTGCCGAACCCGCTGGCAGCCATGTCATCGCCGAGCGAACGAGCACCCGCGATGATCTGTGCGAGGTTCATGTTGCCCGCAACTGCGATGCTCTCGATGGTGTCGCCCGCCGCAAAGACCGTGCGACCGGTGTTCTGTGGCGTGTTGTCAGAGCGGACGCTGCCTGTGATATCGACCGACGCGAGCACGCGACCAGCAAAGATGGTGGCCTCGAAGACCGCTCCGCCAGCGACGACGATGGAGTCGATGTTGCGCTCGGCAGAGATGACCGGGCCGTCCTTGCCCGAGGTGGAGAGCGTGCCGGGGGGCACCTGCCCTCGGAAGCCGTCATAGGCAACGCCGCCCGAGAGGCTCGGGTTGATACCGATATCGCCGAAGATGCCGTCGGGACTTTGGTTGATGACGACCGACTGGATATCCCATGCCGAGTAGATATCGCCGTAGAGGTTGCCGCTGTTGATGACGACCGATTCGATATTGCCGTCGTAGGTTGCGATGCGTCCGGTGTTGAGCAGCGAACCATTGTTGATGACGACCGAGGCAATGCCGTCGGTATAGCTGACGATCGACCCGCCATAGTCGCCCGCAATCGTGATCGCTTCGATGCGCTGGGCGACATAGATCGAGCCTGAGAGGGCCATGGGTGCACCGGGGCGGTTGATTGCTGCCCCGATGGTTGCCGAGGTGAGCGTCTCGCCGACACGGACATCGGTGTAGAGGTGCCCGGCCGCGCTGAGGGCGCTGAGGGAACCACGGACGAAGATCATCCCGGCTTCGCCCGGCACGCCGATGTTTCGACCAGCCTCAAGCAGTCCGATATTCTTGTTGACAGAGGCGACAAGGATTAGGTCTCGACCTGCGGTGAGTTCACCGACTGTGCCAAACTCGGTCGTGGTTGTCGCAGAGACATCGAGGTCGCCCTCAGCAGTGCTGACCGACCCGATGGGGCCGCTCGCCGAGATCGAGCCGACGAGACGAGAGACTGCCGAGATCGAGCCGATCTCGCCCTGTGGCCCGGTGACGCTAATTTCAGTATTGAAGATTTCGGTGTCAACATCGATGGATGTGAGTTCGCCGGAGACCAGGATCTGGCTTGTACGGATTGCATCAGCGGTCATGGTGCCCAGCTGCCCGACGGAGATCTTGCTTGAGATCATCGCGCCAGCAAAGGAGACCCTCGGGACGCTGCCATTGACGACAAACTCGACGCGGCGCCAGAGATCGGCATCGACCGAGTTGGTCACACGGCCGACCGCCTGGACGCGGAGGTCGCTGACATCACCAGCGGTGAAGGTGCCGATATTGCCGCCGACGGTGATGCGGTTGAAGTTGAACTCAAAGTCGCCGCCGGTGAGGGTTGAGTTGCGGGCGACCGCGATATCAATCGTACCGATATCGGTGCCGACATTGGTGACTGTCGCGTCATAGATGCCTGCACCAAGCGAGAGGTTTTCGATATTGTCCGCTTCGATCTCAGTGCGGAAGAGGGTGAGGTCTGTCCCGCCGATGGTGCGGATCGAGCCCGAGAAGATACTCCCCTCACCGCCCTGGTAGGAAGTCAGGAAGGCATCGAGCAACATGCCCCCGATGTAGGCATCGCGGATTTCGCCGTTGGACACAAAGATGTCAGCGATCCCGCCGGCCTCGGGCGTGCCGTCGGGTCCGGGGTCGGGTGTGAGGTTCGCCGCGATGATCACGCCAGAGAGGAATGCACCCTCGTGGCGAACCGCATCGACAGTGATCGATCTGATTTCATCAGAGGCAAAGATGCCCGAGGAGACGAACGGCGACCGGGCCGAAGCAATCAACCCCTGGCCGACATCAACGCTGTTGATGTTCTGGGCGTAGATGTTTCCAAAGATGCCGTCGAGGCCGTCACCGCTTGGCTCAAAGTCGGCATCGGCGACAAGACTCTGTATGGTGCTCGCGCCCTGGAGGATGACATCGCCCACTGCTCCACTGACGGACACACTCTCGATGTCGCCCGCCCGGACAACGATGCCGTTGAGGTAGGGATCGAGCGGCGACCCGATGTCATCGAGGTAGATGCCACCGATTGTCCCGATCGGGCGGAAGGTCCCGATGAGGCCATCGAAGGGGAAGAGCACGGCAGTCGGCACACCGACCGCAGCACCGACCGCACCCTGCTCATCGAGTGCGATCCCAATGAACGGCCCAATGTTTCTGGGACCATTCTCGACCATCTGGGTGCGACCGAGGTTGCCGCCGGATATCTCGAGGTCTGTCAGCCCGGCCACATCGATGGCAACGATGTCACCACCGGGTGTACGGTTGGTGATCCGGTTGATCGCCACGGCGCTGTTGATGCGCCAGACATCAACCTCGATCTGGCCGTCAATAAGAATTTCTGACTGGGCATCACCTGCTGCGATATCGATCTGCCCGATCGAAATTGGTGCGGTACTGCCCGACCCCCCGACGCGCCCAACGCCATTGATACGCAGGATTCGACCACCGGTGAGGTCGAGCCCCGTGCCGTCGCCGCTGTCGATGCGCGCGATGGCGACACCCTGGCCGTTGTCGAGCGGGAGAACCCGCACCACACCGACAGGCACGCCATCGGTCGGCCCCTCGATCACGATCTGGACGATCCCGCCGCCGTCATCGACAAACTCGAGTGGCTGGTTTGTGTTGAGTGCGAAACTATGATCGACATTGTTGAGAGTGTCGATCTCGGGGAAGTCTGCAAAGCGGAGGTCCGACCCGAACCCAAGGTTGATATCGGTGCCGAGCAGGAAGCCATTGGTGATGCCCCGCGCCCCGTCGGCCATATCCTGGCTGACAAGCAGCGCACCGATGACAGAGCCCGAGGAGGTGTTGACCGTCAGCGTGCCTCCGAAAACATCGCCACCGATGCGGATCATGCCGATGCTGCCGTCGCCGGTCTCAAAGCCTGTCCGGATGTCGGCCCCGATACCATCGATGAAGGCATCAGGGTCTGGGTCCTGGTTGATCCCGACCGCCCCCTTGATATCGATCAGGCCGATGTACCCACCAATCTGCATGCGGAAGCCAGAAACATCGCCGTTGAGCCCGTCGCCGGTGAGGGCAACGACCGGGCTCATCCCGACATACATTTCGCCGAGGTTGCCCGCGACAAAGAGGTCGCCAAAGCGAATATCAGAGCCTGCGACAAAGCTGAAGAGGTTGCCGGCCGAGACGAACGAGCCGCCCAGCAGGTCGTAGGCATCCTCATTCTCCTCTCCGGTATCACCAACATTAGGTCTGTTCATGATGGTGCTGGGGTCTTGGTCTGTGCCGTCAGGCCCGGTGTAGGCGGTGCCGACACGGAACATGCCGACATCGCCAGCAAGCGTCAGGATCGAGGGGATGTTCAGCCCATCGACTCCGGTTGACCCTGCCGATCTGTAGGAACCCAACGCGACCGGTGCAAGCCCAGCAAGAGTGAGGACATATTCCCAACCTGAGCCATTTGCTCCATCTACAAGCCCGACACCAACATCACTGATCTCGATGTAATAGATACCGGCCTTGGGCGGCATAAACCGGATGCTCTGCGAGAACGAAACCAGTTCGGGGTTGAGCGCAACATCCTGCACTTCAGTCGAAACCAGTGGCGTGCCGTTCTGATCGAATACGCGGACCAAACCCGCAGCGCCGAGGGTGCTGACCTGGATCCCGATCTCCTGTGTGCCATCGACAGCAAAGGCGAAGACATCGACGGGGTCCTCGCCATTGACCGGGTCGCCAAAGCCGATCGTGCCCGACACCATCGCGGCAGTCGAGATCGAGCCCACAAACTCAGCGCTCATGAGTGTGTCGTTACGCAGGGTTGAGGTATTAAAGATCGGTGAACGACCTGCGGGGAAGGTGAAGATATTGTTGGCATCGCCGAAGAAGTCACCGATGGGGAACAGGATGTTCCCGATGATGGTCGGCTCGGGTTCAGCACCATTAAAGGCATAGACCTGTTCGCGTTCGGTATAGCGGAACGAATCATCCGGCGGGCGCAGCGCAGGATTGGTGAGGTCGCCGACAACAGTGATATTCAGTGTCGATCGGCCACCGATAGACACCTCGCCGAGTGTCCGACCCACGGTGAGTTCGGCCCCTGTGCTGCGACGAACATCGGCAACTGCTTCTTCATCGCTGATCCAGAACCCTGCGTCCGACCCGACATACAGCGTGCCGAGATCACCCTCGACGCTGACGGTGCCCAAGAGCGAACCGAAGTAGAGTTGATCGACCGCCCCTGAGAACCGCGACGAGCCGTGGACGATGCCGTGGATATAGACCGAGCCCATTGATTCGCCACCAGCAACAAAGATGCCCTGATCTGCGCGGTTGAAGTCGTCCTCGATGATAACCTCTGGCACCGCCCGGCCCGCGGCACTGTATGTCCCGCCGTCGGTATTATCGCGGACGAAGGGCGACCCGATGATGACCGAGCCCGGCCCTGCTGGCAGGCCGTAGACAACGGGCCCCGCCTCGACATAATACCCGAAGCCCGCACTCTCGAAGTCGTCGTACATGCCGAGGAAGTTATCGACACGGACAAAGGTAAACGCGCCATCAATGATCTCGATCGTCCCGCCACACATCGTGAACGATGCTCGTGAATCAACACCACTGAAACGGATCGAACCGATGCCATCGTTAAAGTTGGGCACGCCGTCGTCGTCGAGATCAACGAGTGTGAGGTCCCCCCCCTCGGGCACACCCAGCCGTAAAGTGTTGACCATGTCCCGCCCGTAGAGGTCGAGAATCTGGACGGTCGCGCCGACAGGGGCTGTGAATGTGATCGTTGCGCCGAATATGCGTTCCTGAACGATCTCGACATAGTTGCCGGGGCTGGTGGAGAAGAAAAGATTGTCAAGACGGAGGTCTTCAGATGTCAGTGATCGGAAGCGGATTGTGGTAAACGCCGACGCCCCGACATCGGCCGCGTCAAAGCTGAAGTTGCCGATGCCACGCTGGCGTTCGATCTGGGTGCCCCCCTGGATCTGGTTCATCAGCGCATCGCCGGTGAAGCTCCCGAGCACTTCGTCAAAGAACATCAGATCAACGATAAAGTCGTTGGGCAAGAGCCCCCGGCCGTCGGGGTCAGAGATCGTGAAGGTGGTCCCCACTGCGGAGCTGTTGACGATCGGCAGCCCGGTTTCCTGGTCGAGTATCATCGGCTCGAACGACCAGAAGGAGCCGTTGGCGGCGTTGACCTGGAGGTAGCGTTCGTTGTTGTCAACATCCGGCGGATCGATGCGGAAGTTGTTGCTGAACCCAAAGTTGTGGGTCACACGGATATTGGAATCGAGCAGGAACCCGCCGTTGGGCACAGGACCGGGAGCTTCATCGTTAAAGTCTTCGGTCACCTCACCGGGCTCGTCCTCCCCCACCTCTGGTGCCGAATCGAGGACGGGCAGGGTGTAGCCGAAGGTCGCGGTCGCGGTGCCAAGCCCGTCGCCGTCAAAGTCCATACCCGGCGTGATCGAGAGCGCAAAGAGCAGCTTGCGTTCTTCGAGAGGCTCAAAGTGGGTCTCTCGGACCAGATCGGCGCGGCCTGCGCGCGAGCGGAGCGAACGAGCATCTGAACGGTTGCGACGAAACTTCATAATGACTCCTACACCCCTCAGGTGAAGTGTCCTCGGTTTGACGCGGTGCACGCCATGCACACACAGCACACACCAAACGCCCTTCAACATGCCCCCACGCGCCTCCCGACACGCCGGATGGGGTGGTTGCGGACCCGACTTGCACAGTGCCGATGGGGCAATCCGCCCTACCGCCACTCCGACACAGCCGGGAGCACCCTCCCTTGCAAGGCCACAGCCTAGCTCATCCAACTCGCCGACACAAGCCGCGGGTCCTCCTGGTTGGCCCCGGTTTGCGACAAGCGGGGGTCGCACCGATCCATTGGCCAAACCACTCGGGCGGGGAACCACAGGTTCCTCGCACACGGGTATACGGACCCCATCATCGGGCGGTTGCACCCCGTTGTCAATACCAAATCTTTCCCAATCATACGGCTCGAGCCTGAAACTCGGAAGAGTTCGACCCTCCGGGACGATCTTGGGAACAGAGCCCTGAGCGCAAGCGACGGGTTTGATTTGGTCCAACGCCTACAACCAAACCGACCCGTCGCTTGCGCTCAGGGCTCTGTTGTGAACTCTTATTGACCGAAACCTAGAGAATCCGCCTGGATCGCGGGTAACTCCCGAGCACCACAAGCTCTTTGCAGTGCCTCTCGGCTTCTTGCAGCGCACGGGCAACCACTTTGTCATCGCGGTGCCCGAGCAGGTCTATAAAGAAGGTGTATTCCCAGTTATTCTGGCCACTAGGGCGTTTGTCAATGTGTGAGAGGTTGATCCCCGCCTCTTTCAAGACCAGCAGCACATCCACAAGGGCACCGGGCTTATCGACGGTATTGAACATCACACTTGTTTTGTCATCGCCCGATCGCTTGGCTCGTTGCTTGCTGATGACCGCAAAGCGGGTGATATTGCCCGGGTTGTCCTCGATCCGGGCAAAGAGCACCTGGAGCCCATAGAGCGACCCGGCAAGCTCTGAGCCGATGGCAGCTGCCCCAGGCTCGGCACCGATGCTCTGGGCGGTCTTGTTCTCCTAGACTGCGGTCTGGGCAGCCCGGCTCGAACTCGCAGCCGGGATGAGCTGCGCAAGCGGGTACTGCGTCGCGAGCCATGTTCGACACTGGCTAAAGACCTCGGGCTTTGAGTGGATACGCCGGACCTGCTTGGGCTCACAGTTGGCGAGCAACGAGTGGTGCACATTGAGCTGGACCTCGGCATAGATCGAGACATCGCCGTGGTTTGCTTTGAAGGCGTCGAGCGTCTCGACAATGCCCCCCCCCAAGGAGTTTTCGATGGGCGCAAGCCCGTACTCCACATGCCCCCGGCGGACCTCGGTAAACACGCCCGCGATCTCGTGGAGGTCTTCATAATCGACACTCTGCCCAAACTGCCGCGTGGCTGCCAGGTGTGAGTACGACCCGGGAGGCCCGAGGTACCCGATGCGGAGCGGGTGTTCAAGCGAGAAACTCCCGCTCATCAGCTCCCGATAGACCGCCTCGATGGTGCGGTCTTTGAGTGGCCCCCGGTTGGCTCTGGTCACTCTGTCGAGCACTTCCTGCTCTCGGTGAGGGGCATAGATAGGGATTCCCGAACCCCGCTTGCGCGTCCCGACACGAACCACCAGGCGGGACCGCTGATTGAGCAGCTTGATGAGGTCGGCATCGAGGGCGCTGATCTGTTCTCGGAGCTTGGAGAGGGCTTTGGTATCGGTTGGCTTCTCGGAGGCTGAGGACGCTGAGGCGGGCGGGATGCCCACCCCGCTGGAACTGGTGGACGGGGTGCCCACCCCACTCTTTGGACTCTTGCCCCCAGTAGACCCTTTGCGCGAGCGAGTGGAACCCCGGTTGGCTGCCTTCTTTTTCTGGCGGACCTTCTTGGCCATAGCGTCTAACCTCTTCTCTGACAAGCTCTTACGCGCGATGCATCCAGACCATTCGCTACCAGCGTCAGGGTCGGGTAGTCTTATCGGTCAGTAGGAGACACAAATCCGGTGTGAGTGAGAAACACGCGCAAAATTGGCCGGGTGAATGGCCGAACAGTATTGCTGGGAGGGGAAATGTCCAACACTGGCCTTGCATATGGGGCCGATCTGTGGGGATCGGGCCTGGAAGGGACTGCTGCACTGGCGAACGCTGCCCGGGGGTCGCTCCCGGGTGAAATCGCCAGCACGGCCGACCTGGCGACTCTCGCGCCGCTGGCGTTGGTGGTGCTCGCGGTCGGGCTCGCGCTGTGGCTGGTCGGGGATCGGCTCTTCCGCCCGGCATCCTCGCTGATCGGGGCGGGGCTCGGGGCACTGCTTGGGCTCATGGCTACTGGGGCAATCCAGAACGAGACCCTCGGTGGTGTCCCGACAATCTATGCAGCCATCGGGCTGGGGTCGCTGCTCGGGCTTGGGATCGGGGCTGCGATGTACCGAATCGCGGTTGGCGCGGCTGCGGCCCTCACCCTCGGGGGACTTGCTGCGGTCCTTGCGGCAACGATCAGCCTGCACGAGCCGGGAACGAGTTGGTTTGATGGAGCCAGTCGCGGCGTGCCCGAACGGCCTGAGACTATTGCCGAGGTTGCCTCGGCGCGGGCTGCACGGGTTGCAATAGAACGAGTGAGCTTTGATGGCCTGTTTGAGGGCACGCAGGCAGCGGGCGAGAGCTCGACGATCGAAGGGCTCCAGGGGGCTGCGGCAACTGCTGGGGCACTCGCGCGGGCAGAGTGGGCTGCCCTGCCCGATCAGACACACATGCTCGTGACGGCTGCGGCGATCCTGGGGTGTGTGGTTGGGCTTGCGATCGGGCTCTTTCGCCCCCGCGCAGCAGGCCCGGCGGTTGCAGCCCTTGCAGGGTCGGCGCTGTGGCTCGGCGCGACGACGGTTTTGCTTGCACGGTCAGGGCAACCTGTACCCCCGATGCCGACCCAGCAGCCCGGCGCGTGGCTCGCCGCGTGGTTGCTCGTGGCGCTGGTGGGCTTTGCGGTGCAGCGAAAGGTGATCCGCCCGGCAGCGTTGGTTACCGGGGACGAGTGATATGAGTACCACAAAGTTTCTACACGGGTGCCATGCTTTCGCGCCAGCGTAAGCATGATGCATAGACCCACATGGCTACGCTGCCGCGAAGCCATGGCACCCACGATATGGATCACGCACAACTTGTGTGCGCCTTTACGAGCCCTGTGCGCGAGCACAGGTTTGGGATATGCCTGTGACAATCGACATGCCATAAACCCGAGCTTGCGCTCGGGGCTCGTAAAGACAAACCCCCCTGTTGTGCGAGCACTGCAACCTGGAGGTCGTCAGTGCATGCGGATCTTTTTGCCCTTGATGAGCAGCTC
>JAJRZG010000014.1 GCA_024275365.1 Planctomycetota bacterium
ACGGTGATGTTCATGCTCAAGCAACATCAGGGTGCCGGTATCAGCGCGCGTACAAAGGGCACCCGCCAACGCGAGATGGCCCTGATGGCCATCACCCACAACATCATGATCGTTCTGCCCGAAGAGCTTTTCTGCAGGGCAGGTCAGGAACCTTTGTTAGGTACACTCACTGGCGGGCGGAACGCCCATCGCATTGCACCTCCTCCTCCCTGAGGAGGGGGTGGTCGCGCCAGCGACCGGGGGAGGTGCGGCGACCAAATGTCAGTACTGCTCGGCGTGTGCAGGAAACAGTGCCGAAGGGTGTGTATGGGTTGTTGAAGGGTTCGCACCTCGCACCTCCCCCGACCATCGCTTCGCTTGGCCACCCCCTCCGCAGGGCGGAGGGGGATCAGGCGGAAGAGGATCAGGCGGAGGGGGATCAATACACCCGGCCAGCACCGAGCACCCGCCAGTGCCACCCGGCGAAACCCACAATCGCAGGATCCAGCACGGGGCACGGATCGCAGGATCCAGCACGGGGTACGGGAAGTGGAGCGAAGGGGATTCGAACCCCTGACCTCATCATTGCGAACGATGCGCTCTGCCAGCTGAGCTACCGCCCCGTGTCGGCCATGCCGATCGGGCGGAAGTATACCCGGCGAACAGGCCCACTCGGGCTCGCGTAGGGTTTGACAATGAGAATCCATTCTCAATAAGATAGTCGATTGCCTCACACGGGCGACTGGAGCGACTGGAATGGGCAGAACAGCTTGGATCGGACGGCTGGGTCATGCGGTGGTAGCGGCTGTGGTGGTTGCGGTGCTGGCTGCCGGGTGCAGCAGGCAGGGCGAGCCCGCTCGTGAGCCCGGGCCGATGCGGGTGGTGGTGAGCATCCCGCCGCTTGCGGGGCTCGTGAGGCCTCTGGTACACGAGGGGGCCGAGGTGCGTGTGCTGGTGCAGGCTGGGCAGTCACCCCACGGCTACGAGCCCAGGCCGAGCGATATCGCTGCGATCGCTCGGGCGGACCTGGTCGTGCTGGTCGGTATGGGTGTCGAGTCGTCGCTGCCGGGCTCGGGCCGTGAGGGCGAGCGGGTGTTGGTGATGGCTGAGGCGTTGGGGCTCGGCACCGGCACCGCAGGCGAGCACGCCGAGCACGGCCATGCACACGGGGCAGGTGATGCCGACCCGCACCTCTGGCTCGATCCGATGCTTGTTGGCGAGTTCGTGCCGGTGCTGGCAGAGAGGGTACGCGGGGCGGTGCAAAGCGCGGCGACGGAAGCATCGGCGGCTGCGTCGGTGGATGCTCGCGAGTCCGCGTTGCTCATGCGCATCCGTGCGGTCGATGACGATTACCAAAGCCGATTGCGCCCATTTGCGGATGCTTCTATCATCACCCAGCACACGGCATGGTCGCGGCTTGCAGCAAGGTACGGGCTTGAGGTTGCCGCGGTGATCCAGGTGGTTGAGGATGCAGAACCAACACCGGGGCATATCGCCGAGGTCGTCGCCGCGGCACGAGAGCACCGCGTGCGGGCGGTCTTGAGCGAGGTGCAACTCGATGCCCGGATTGCCGAGCGGATCGCAGCACAGGTCGGCGTGCCGATCGGGAGGCTCGACCCGCTCGGCCGGGGCGACTGGGAGGCAATGATGCGCACGAACCTCGACGAACTCATCCGCGTGCTCGGGCACCCGTCAGAGGCTTACACGACGGAGACGGAGCCGACAGGGTGAAGACGAGCGCAGATCAACCTGAGACTGCCACAGCCGCGATCGAGTTTGCTCGGGTGAGCCATACATACAACGGGTCAGGCTTTCCGACGATCCGGGATATCTCGCTCCGAGTAGAGCCGGGTGAACGCCTCGGAATCCTCGGTCCAAACGGCGCGGGCAAGACGACACTTGTGCGGGTCGCGCTTGGGCTGCTTGTGCCCAGCAGCGGCTCGGTTACGGTCTTTGGTCGTGCCCCAGCCGAGGCGCGGGCTGCCAGGTGGATCGGGTATGTCCCCCAGCGGAGCGTCGCCGAGCTGGCCTTCCCATTGAGCGTGCAGCAGGTGGTCGCGATGCCGACGGGTGTGGGGATGAAACCCTGGAAACGCCCCGGCGTGCGCGCACAGGAGGCGGTCTCGCGGGCACTTGCGCTGACAGGGTGCGGCGGGTTTGCGGACCTCCCCATCGGGCGAGTCTCTGGCGGGCAACTCCAGCGGGCGATGATCGCCCGGGCACTTGCTGCCGAGCCGAGGCTGCTCGTGCTCGATGAGCCGACGATCGGGATAGATGCCACAGGGCAGCAGCAGTTTGCCAAGATGCTCAGTCTCGTGCAAGAGGAACTGGGCGTGACGGTCGTGATCGTCACCCACGACCTGCGGACGATCGCAGCCGGGTGTGACCGGGTGGCCTGCCTGCACGGCTCGCTGCACGCGCATGTCTCGCCCGAGGGGCTCACCCCGGCGGTGCTTGCCGAGGTCTTCCGCCACGAGGTCGAGGGCATCTTCGGCAGCGTCCACATTGATGCGCACACGGCTGCCGAGTGTGACGACCCGACGCATGACCATGGCCATGCGCCCACCGATGGGTGCGGTGGAGAGGGGGGCATCCGTGCGGACGATTGACTACCTGTTCGGCTCGCCCGAGATGGCGAGCCTCTTCTGGCCAGCGGTGGTAGTGGGGGTGCTGGTGGCGCTGCTCTGCGCGGTGCTGAGCCCGTTGGTTGTTCTCAAGCGGATGTCGTTCATCGGTCAGGGTGTGAGCCACGCGGCCTTTGGGGGTGTGGGGCTTGCGATGGCCCTGGGACTTGGGGCGGGGAGCGCGGGCGATTGGCAGGTGGTCGCGGTGGTGGGGTTGTCCTGCGTGGCAGCAGCACTAGGGATTGCTGTTCTGAACGATCGGCAGGGCGTGAACGCCGATACCGCGATCGGGATTGTCCTTGTCACAGCGATGGCTGCCGGGTTTCTGCTGATCGAGCACGCAGCTGGGGTGATGCGGGCACGCGGCGAGACCCCCGGCTTTGGCATCGAGAGCGTGCTGTTTGGGTCGATGCTGGGCGTGCGGTGGGGAGATGTTGCGCTGGCGGCGGCGGTTGTCGTTGGTGAGCTTGGCGTGCTGTGGTGGTGGCGTCGGCGGCTGGTCTTCTGGGCGTTTGATGAGGTCGGGGCTGCCTCGGGTGGCATTGGCACAGCTGGCGTGCGGACGATGCTGCTGGTGCTCCTTGCGCTTGCGGTCGTGGTCACGATGCGTCTTGCGGGTGTGGTGCTCGTGACAGCGTTTCTGGTGTTGCCGGGGGCGACGGCTTTGCGGTGCAGCACGAAACTCTGGAGGGTGGTCGGGCTCAGCGCGGTGCAGGGTGTTGTTGGGGTTGTCCTGGGGCTTGTGGTGAGTTTCGAGCTGGACTGGCAGCCGGGGCCTGCGATTGTGCTCTCGCAGGTGGGGATATACGCGGGTGTGTGCGCGGCGGGAGCGGTGAAGAGGCGGGGCGCAGTGGAGTGAAGGCCACGCGGTGATGCTGGGGGTGCGGATCGTGGCCTTTGCGTCGCGTTGCGACACTCAGACCACGGCACCCTTCTAGAATGGAACCAACCACGGAGACGAGTATGAAGGCTGAGAACATGCTGGCGGAGTTGAACCGGATTCGCAAGGACCTGGATGAGGACCCCACCGATATCGAGTGGCTGACTTTGCACCATGTCTTCTGCTTTGTGAGCTACAAGATGGGGGAGCTGCAGGCGTATATCGATGAGCAGGCAGAGAAGGGTGCGTTTGATGAGTTTGAGAAGTAGGCGGACCTGACACTGACCGTTTGTGGATGAGCGAGTGGTGTTTGTGGGCCTTCGTCGGGCTGGGGACGAGTTTCAGAAAATTAGGTATTTGATGTGAGCACCGAGATTCGGTATCGCTGTCATCTTGTCTCCTGCGAGTGTGTTTCACTCGCAGCGGGATTCTGGGAGTTTCGGCTGGCGGCGCGTTGCTGCCGGGCCGGGCTCCTGCACACACCCGGCGGGCAGCAGGCCCGCAGGCTTGAGATGGAGCATGAATATGAAGCTTTCCCTTGGAATCGTGATCGGAGTTGGTCTTGCAGCATGTGCCAGCGCGATGGGGCAGGACACTTGGCAAATCGATATGACAGTCGACAACCAGTTTGATGCCTATGTTGGAACCGCATCTGCAACCATCGGCTCTGCGGTCGGGAGCAGCTCGACATGGAGCACGACCTCATCGTTTTCGGTTTCGGGCATGTTGCCGAGCGATTACTTTTATGTCTCGACCGCGTCGGACTGGAGCACCGCGCAGGGGTTTGTCGGCGAGTTCAACAACACCACGCAGAACCTGAAGTTTAATACAGGGTCGAGCGCATGGGAGGTCTTCCCGGTCGGCAAGTACCTGCAGGCGATTGATTCGAGTTGGCCGTCTTCGTGGTATTACAACACGATGCCCACACAGGGTGAGGTGGACCAGGCGCTTGCCTATGGCGCAGCAAACCCCTCGGTCTGGGTGACACCCGCTGAGTATCAAGATTGGGACAACCGCCTCACCGGGAATATCACGACTTGGGGACACCGCCCGGGGATCGATCCGGCTGCGGAGTGGATCTGGAACAACACCGGCTCGGGCAACCCCTTCAGCCCGGGTGCGAACCATGATGAGTTCCTGATCTTCCGCGTACGGGGCGTTCCGACACCGGGGCCTCTTGCCCTGCTCGGCCTTGGTGGGCTTGTGGCAGTTCGCCGTCGGCGGGTAGGGTAAATCGTGCCGCATTTCTTCTGTTTTTTCCTTTGCAAAATGCTGCCCATAGACGATACTGAAGTATCTGCTTGAGAACCCTCGGCAAGGGCAGCTGAGAACCAGCCGGCTCGACGGGGGGGATGGGCAGACGACCGGGGAATGATTCCTCGGGCGGTGAGCCCCGGGTGACGGCCCGGGGAACAGGAACCCGGCGGCGGCCTTGTACGGGTCGTGGCGGCTGGGTGTGGCTCATACCGAAGGAGGTGATTCAGTGAAGCAATGTGACTGTACGAGAGGGCTGCTCCGCAACACGGCAGCCGACGGGAGTGCCGTTGGTGCAGCCCACTGAAACGCCGACTCCTACGGAGTTTGCACAACACAACCCCCGCCCGATTCCGGGTGGGGGTTTTTTTGTGCGCACGAACACGATCTCCTGTGGCGCGATAGGCTCTCGCAAAAAGGAGCACACATGGCACGCTATTCCATCGAAGAGTTTATCGAACGATCGGCAGAGAAGGACCTGGGGCAAGGGCTCTTTGAGCTCGAGACCGAACGCATCCTCGAGGTCAATCTGAATGGCATGGTCTGGACGAAAATGGGCTCGATGATCGCCTATCGGGGTGATATCAGCTTTGTCCGCGAAAAAATCCTCGAACACGGGATCGGCAAGATGCTCAAACGCGGGATTAGCGGCGAGGGGGCGAGGCTCACCAAAGCCGAGGGCAACGGCAAGCTCTACCTCGCCGATGAGGGCAAGAAGATCACCCTGCTCAACATGGCAGACGACGCCATCGTTGTCAATGGCAGCGACCTGCTGGCGTTTCAGGACGGGATCGATTGGGATATCAAGATCATGAAAAAGGTCTCGGCGATGCTGGCGGGCGGACTGTTCAATGTCCGGCTCGAAGGCACCGGGCTGATCGCGATTACCTCTCACTACGACCCGATCGCGTTCCGAGTGACACCGGACAACCCGATTATGACCGACCCCAACGCGACTGTTGCCTGGTCGGGCTCGCTTTCGCCTGAGTTTAAGACGGATATCCAACTCAAAAGCCTCTTTGGGCGGGGCAGCGGCGAATCGTTCCAGATGAAGTTTGCAGGTGAGGGGTTCGTCGTCGTGCAACCCTTTGAAGAACAGCCACTCCAGGCGCAGTCGTCGGGGTCGTAGCAATGTCTGGTCGTGAGGGGTTGCCTCCGGATATGTCACTCGTTGATGCGGTGACGATCGCCGATGTGCGAGCTGCGGCTGATCGGCTGGCGGGCGTGGCGCATCGGACGCCGGTGATGACCTCGTGCAGTCTCGATAAGGAGGTCGGGGCGCGTGTGTTTTTCAAGTGCGAGAACCTGCAGCGGGTGGGGGCGTTCAAGTTTCGCGGGGCGTACAACGCTCTGGCGCAGCTGGATGATGCGGCAAAGGCTCGC
>JAJRZG010000170.1 GCA_024275365.1 Planctomycetota bacterium
TCGAGTGCTGCAACGCTGCGTGCAGCGAGCAGGTTGCTCATGCCGGGTGCAACGCCGCAATCGACGACTGCGGTGACGCCGTGCTCTTTGGCGAGGGCGTCGAGGTCGATCGCGTCCTCGGGCATGAAGGAGATGTCGCAGAAGTTTTTGCCGCTCTCGATGACAGCTCGGAGGGTCTGGAAGCCGATGACGCTGGCGAGGGCACCAACGACGATATCGAAGGGGGCGATGGTGCGCTTGAGGGTTTCGATATCACTGAGGTCGGCGAGTATTGTCGCGATGGAGCCATTGGCGCGGGTCTTTGCGCGATCGAGGGCTTCGGGGCGGTTGGCTGCGATGGTGACTGTGAAGTCGGGGTCATGGGCGAGGTCGGTGGCCATGATGCTGCCGACCATTCCGGCACCGAGGACGATTGCTGAGGGCATGGGGGGCCTTTCTAATAAATGGCAAATAGCAAATGAGCAAAGAGCAAATCAAGGCGTATTCCTGCTTTGTTATTCGCCTATTTGCCCATTTGCTATTTGTTCTTGCTATTTTGCTTCGTACACAACCTCGCCGTAGCTTATGGTCTGGAGGACCTTGGTGTCTGCGATATCCAGGGGGTCGCAGGTCATGATGTCACGGTCGATGACGATGAAGTCGGCGAGCTTACCGGCTTGCAGCGTGCCGGTGCGGGTTTCCCAGAATGCGGCGTAGGCGGCATCGATGGTGAAGGCGCGGAGTGCCTCTTGGCGCGTGAGGCGTTGCTCGGCGTGCCAGCCGCCTGTTGGTTGCTCGGTGAGGTTCTGGCGTGTGATTGCAGCGAAGATGCCGAGGAATGGGTTGTGGCTCTCGACGGGGAAGTCGGACCCGAAGGCCGGGCGTGCGCCGCTCTTGAGCAGTGAGGCCCAGGCGTATGCGCCCTTGGCTCGCTCGGGGCCGACGCGGTCATCGACCCAGCGCATGTCGCTTGTGCAGTGGGTGGGCTGCATGGCGGGGATCACGCCCAGGGCAGCGAAGCGTGGGATGTCGTCTGGGTTGAGGAGTTGGGCGTGCTCGATGCGGAAGCGGGGGTCGGGGGGGTCTGACGATGCATCGGCTGGGAGCTGAGCCCTCGTTGCAAACGCCCGCTCGTAGGCATCGAGCGTCTCCCGGTTGGCCCGGTCGCCGATGGCGTGGGTGCAGAGTTGATAGTTATATTCGAGGGCGTGGGTGGCGAGTTCTTCGATCGCTTTGGGTTTGGTGAGCACCAGCCCTGTGTATGGTTTGCCCTCTGCGCCTGTGGGGCGGTCGGTGTAGGGGTCGAGGAGCCACGCGCCTCGTGAGCCCATCGAGCCGTCGGCGTAGGCCTTGGCGGCGTAGACGCTGAGTTTGAAACTGTCGATTGTGCCGTTGGCCTCGAAGTAGGCCGGTGCATCGTCGGCGTGGATCATCGCGTAGATGCGGATCTTGAGTTTGCCCTCGGCTTCGAGTTTCTTATAGACCTCGATCTCGGCTGGGCTGACACCCGCATCCTGCACGCCGGTCAGCCCGACCGAGAGGCACATCTCCTGGGCTCTGAGGAGGGCTTCTTCGGTCGTACCGGTGAGGCCAGCGGGGAGCACCCAGCCGATGACCGATTTGGCTTTATCAACAAAGAGACCGATTGCGTTGCCTTTTTGATCTCGGAGGATTTCGCCGCCATCGGGGCTTGGTGTTGCGGGGGTGACTCCCGCGAGCTCCATGGCGTGTGCGTTGGCGAGCCCTGCGTGTCCATCGACCCGGGTGATCCAGACGGGGTGATCGGGGACGGCCTTTGAGAGTTTGGCGTGGTGGGGGAGGCGGGTGTCCTGCCATGCCTCGTTGTCCCAGCCTCGGCCGACGATCCAGGTGCCTGCAGGGACATGCGAGGCCCGGTCGCGGATGATCTTGATGACCTCGTCGTAGGATTTGGCAGCACGGAGGTCGAGCATGCCCAGGCCGAGGGCGCCGAGGCCGACCATGTGGCCGTGGGCATCGATGAGGCCGGGGAGGATGGTGAAGCCGTGCATATCGACCCGTTCGATGACGCGGATGCCTTTGACGCGCATGGCATCGCGGACGGATGCCTCTGAGCCGATGGCGGAGATGAGGCCGTCCTCGACGAGCATGACTTCTGCGCGGGGCATGTCGGGGTCGAGTGTGTAGATGTTGGCGTTGTGATAGAGCTTGGGCTGGGCGTGAGCGGCGGAGGCGATAACCGCGAGGAGGATGAGTACGGCGAGTTTGGGGATGGTGTGCATGGGGGGAGGGTATCGCGGTCGGGGGCGGGGAGGGGGCCGAGGGGTCTTTCACCACGGAAGAGCCTTTCACCACGGAAGACACGGAGTGACACGGAGGGAAGGCAGGGGAATATCACCACAGAGACACAGAGCCCACAGAGAGAAAGCGGGGAAGAGGAACAAGATGAGTGTGTGCCACGGGCGGCTTGTCCGCCCGTGTGGATTGGGCCTGTGCAAGTGGCACTGGCGGACAAGCCGTCAGTGGCACAAGGTGTATCTGACAGTGCCACCCGGCAGAAGGCTTAGAAACCGATCCCGCCGACAGTGAGTTTGTACGCATCCCAGTATGTGCTGATGTTGTTCTCCGGGGAGCCATCCGTGCCCGCGTCATAGATCACGCCGAGCCAGTATGTGCCAGCGGGCGTGTTCTGCGGGATCTGCACCGCGAGGCTGCTGAAGGTTGCTGCGCCCATCGCGTCGTGATACCAGACCACATTGCGTGTGGTGAGCGGCGTGTCGGCGGCCGTGATCGAATCGTTGTCGGAGAGGTACCAGGTAAAGGTGTATGTCTGAGAGGGTGGGTCGAAGTTTGAGGGGTTGACACTGAGGTGTGTCATGTCGAGCGAGCCGCCGGGGAAGATCATGGTCTTGGACCCGTCGCAGGCGAGCGGCTGGATGTCGAGGACGGTGCCTCTGGCGACCTGGCTGATGTAGAGTGTGAGTGCTATATTGAAACCCTGCCACATCTTGCAAAATCGGGCCCAGTTGCCGTCGCTCTTGTGCGAGTTGGTAGCATGAGCGAAGTCGTCCTGACCAACCTGGAAGACCGCGCTGCTGCCGCTCATACCATTATGGGTTTCTGTGAAACACCCCGGCTCGGTGAAGTCAAGCTGCAATAAGTTGCCCACACACGAATCAAGAGTTACGCCCCACTCATGCATGATAAGCCCGAGTTCCACACTCAGTTCACTACAAGTAGGACCCGCCTTGGGATAGCTTACATTCGTGTATGTTCGGCCCAAGCTGTCTTGGCATGTACCGCCCCATGAACGGCCGTGCCACCCCGTCAGCATCCCCGCGGCGCGGGTCAATACAACAGCACCCATGTCGAAGTCTGTGTTGCCCTCGTTCACCCAATCGGAGCCCACGAGAAAGAAGTCTCCACGCATCCATCCGTACGGCTCGAGCGTTGCACTCGGGGGCGTTGTAACACCAACCCCATCCCAACCCGGGATGATAAAAATCTCTTTGGCGTAACCATTGTTTAGGCTGTATATACAGTGACCAGCAAGCAATGCGACCTCCCCATCGATGAGAGTAGCACTACAGCTGTCCCAGCTATCGCTGCCATCTTGTTTTTCGAAGCGAATCACGGCCTTTGCATTCACGCGCCAAGGGTAAAGGCTTGGGTCTGCAACTGGTGTGAGAGGATCTGAGAACATTCGCCAGCCGCCGCCACCGTCATCCCTTCACCACCGCCATCGAGGCCACGAAAGCCTTTTACGGACCCGCTGCTCGAACCATCCGGCAGCAGGCCTGGGACCTCGATGGTTGTTCCAGTGCTGGCGTCATGGATCAGGACATCCCCGGTCATCAGCCGTTCGATGGCGGTTGCGTCTGGTGTCGGCATTTCAATGGGTGGGATTGTGTGGAGCGGCGGGAAGGGTAGACCAAAACCATCATTAGCAGGGCCTTGAAACCAACTCGGGTGGTCGATGACAACACAATCCTGCACTGCGCCGGAATAGACAGGCTCGACAGTCTGGGCAGGCAGGCTGGTGGATACTCCAAGGATGGTTGCGAGAGTGGCAAGCACCACGGGTGTTGTTCGAGTCATTGTGATCTCCTTGTTGAAGAGCATGAATCTGTATTCTTGAATCGGACTTATTACTTGAGCTAGGGGCAACTGGCCACCCACTCGCGCAGAAACGCGATGATATCACGGGTGTCGATGATGGCGTCGTAGTTCCAGTCGGTGCTGAACCGTTCGTCCTGCCATGCCTGTAGATAGGCAAGTACATCCGTCGCTTCAACTGTTCCGTTTTTGTCGAAATCGGCGCGGCATACGCTCCCGAGGTAGACAAGCCAAGCCTCAACTCCTCCATCATCGTTGAAGCCCCACCCAACGATGGTGCGGCCATCGGCGGAAACAGCGCTCGCCTTTATCAGTTCCTGCATGGTCCCGAGGTCCAGGCCGAGGTCGTCCTGGATAACTTCTTGGAGGTTCCTCATGCCCTCGGCCGGGGTCCAGATAAAGGCTCGACCACGACCTCCCGCTTTTGATTCGCCGACCACAACTGTTCCGTCAGCAGATACATCCCATGCAAAGCTGTACTGCGACTCTTCTATGGAACCCAGCCCGACCATGCCTTCGTCCTCGGTCCAGCGGAATGCCTCCCATCCTTCCTCGGAGAGTCCGTACCCAACGATCACATTCCCGTGCGATGCAACACCACGGGCAACGCTGAAGACCGAGCCCCCAGGCAGGTCGCCCAGCCCGACCATGCCCTCGTTTTCGGTCCAGCGGAAGGCTTGCAGTCCAGCACCCGGGACGGCTGACTGCCCGGCAATCACCCGGCCATCGGCCGAGATCGCGCCGCAACTGCTGTTGGCCCCGTTGGGCAGCATCCCGAGGCTGACCATGCCCTCGTCCTCGGTCCAACGAAAGGCACGGGCCTGCCCGTCGTCCGCATTTCCTGTGCCGACAACCACGGCACCATCGCCCGAGGCACTTGTGGCCCGGCTCTGAGGATTCCCTCCGGGGAGATCACCCAACATCACGAAGCCCGACGCCTCGGTCCACAGGAACGCCTCGGAACCCCCCTCTATCTTGGTTTGGCCGACGATCGTTGAGCCGCCCCAAGATATCGCGTTGGCCCAGCTGCTGATCTCATCCGGCTGCCCGGGGAGGCCCCGCATGTTCTCTTCGGGTGTCCATCGGGCGGCGTGGGAGATAAGAAAGCCGTCGCACACGCCCACAGTACCGGCAACAACCCTGCCGTTGGCAGAGATACCGAATGCATTGCTCCCGCAGTACTTGTCCTCGACGGGCGGGAGTTATATGAAGAACGCATCCTGCGCAACGGCGGGAATGGCCGTGAACAGGATAACGCAAGGCGTGATGAGTGCAGATCGTTTCACTTGATGCTCCCGCTCGGAAACTGCGACTTTAGTTCGGCGGGCTCGTGACGAGAAACTTGTTGATAAGAACGGTGATCGACGGTCTGAGGAACAGACTGGGTTCGCCCACATTGCTCGTCACTATGTCGCCGAACCCGTCCTGATCAAGGTCCACCACGATGACCTGACGGGGTCCTGTGCCAAAGGCCGGGTCATTGAGATCTCGCACGCTGAACAGGTATCCGGAATCCGGGGTGGGCTGCTGGAAGTCTCCGTTCCCACGCCCGAGCAGGATGGCGACTTCGTGCGAATCAGAGACCGTGACGACAATATCCGTCTTGGTCCCCCCGTTGAGGTGCCCGGTTGCCACGCCGTCCACCAGGGAGTTGATATCCGGGTGTACCTGGTATCGATCCGTCGAACAGTTACTCGAAAACATCCCGAGCCCGTTTCCGAGGATGATATCGACAAAGGCGCGGCACTCGACCGTTGCGGCTAAGTCATTCGCTTGCGGACCATCAAATGCACCCTTGGCAAGAGACCGGTAGGCGCGGGGGGTGTCGCCGCATCCGCCTGCGTCCTGTGACACAGTAAAGGTGAAGTTGCCGTCATTGCGCAGCAGGGAGACACTGTCGTTCACGAAGGGGAGTTGGCAGGGCAAGACACTCGGCCAGTCCGGTGTCATCGCATCCAACGGCCCGGCACCCGTGGTGTCGAACTCACCAGCCACGACGCCCCTGGCAGGCACGCCCGTGCCGAGCGTGACTGCTCCCCCATCCGGAATCACAAAGGTACCCGCACCGTCCACATTCTGGAGAAAGATCACGGTGTCGCTCGTCGCGGAAGCGACGGCGATGTCGAATGAGTTCTGATCGTTGCCGAAATCACCGAGCGTGATCCCGTGTGGGTGGTATCCTGAAGGCAACTGAAAGAAGGTTGGCTGGAAGAATGAACCCGGGTTGTCGGAATCATTCCGAAATAGATACACTTGGTCAGAGTCTGCGGCCGAGACCACGACATCAGGAAGCCCAAGAAAGTCGAGGTTGGGATCGACATGCCCTGCGGCCACCTGGATCGCCTCGGTGGAAATGTCTGTGTCGAGGAAATAACGCACCGGGGCAGCGAATCCGGGCCAGTTGCCGTTTTCATCATCTTCGCCGAGGTTTCGGTACAGCAGAATCCAACTGATCGCATCGCCAGTTAACAGAGGCCCTCGAACGGCGACGACCACATCTGGATAGCCATCGTTATCGAAATCTGCGGAGGTCATGCCGTAGGGTTGAAAGATGAGTTCAGTGTCAGAAAAAATCCTAGGTTTCTCGAAGCTCGGCACCTTGACCATCTGGCCGAGCGAGGCGGTGGCCGCCATCGAGACCGCCGTCGCCGCCACGATCATCTTTCCTCCACGCAGCGTGTTCGGGAGTCCTGCACCGTTGAGTTGACGCATCATCATGATCACCATCCTCCTGTCCTGAGAGTTGACGGAACTGCATCAGACTATCATCTTTGTTCTCGGCGGTCAATGGGAACTTTGGCCAGAGAAACCGCTGTGCCTTCTGCCCTTCGCCCTCTAACCGGAGCCAGAACCCGAACACACGCCGACAACCTCGTGCATTCTCGGACGGGCCCATAAAAACGGCGTCTGGAGGCCGCTCGTTCGTGGTGTCGGGTGGATCGTGGATAATTCCGGGCCATTCGTCGAAAATTCCGCCTCGAATTTGCAAAATGTCGGCCTGGATTTTCAAAATCCAGCCTCGATTTTTCAAAATGTCGGCTCCTTCGTCGCGCGGAGCGACGCCTTCGTGCGACGAAGCGGCTCCTTCGCGCGACGAAGCGACGCCTTCGTGGCACGAATCGACGAGTGCGCGGGACAAATCGACGACTGCTCGCCACGGATCGACGAGTGCGCGGGACGGTTCGAGGCCCCCGTGGCACGAATCGGCGAGTGCGCGGGGTGTCCGATACGGTCCCCGCAAGAGCTCGCGGAGAGGATGAGGAGAAAAGAAGAATCGCTCCGGAGGAGCGAAGTACCCAAGAGCATGAGTTCTTGGCGGGAGCCGTCTGAGCCGCCACTCGCGGGCGAGACGCCCACGCCACTGTCGGAGAACAACCCGCCACTGTCGGGTCACGCCTGGGTGTTGGTGACGCGGACCTCGATCCCGCTTGGGATGTGGACATCTCGCTGGGGGTAGGGGATGCCGATGCCGGCGTCGTCGAGGGCGATCTTGATATCGCGGGTGAGCTGCTCGCGGACCGCCCAGTAGTCGGGGGCGTTGGCCCAGACTCTGACCGACCAGTCGATGCTTGAGCCTCCGAGTTCGGAGAGGTATATCACGGGTGGCTCGCTTGCCAGCCGACCGGCGACCGCGGTGGCTGCGGCGGTCAGGACCTCGCGGGTTGTGTCGAGGTCGGCGGAGTAGTCGGTGCCGACGGCGACATCGACCCGGCGGGTCTCGTGGTGGGAGATGTTCTCGATTGTGGAGCCGTAGATCCCGCCGTTGGGGACGATGATGCGACGGTTGTCGGGTGTGTCAAATGTTGTGCAGAACATCCCGACCTCTTCGATCTTGCCGGTTGTGCCCCCGGCGCTGACGACATCGCCGACCTTGAAGGGGCGGAAGATCAGGAGCATGACGCCGGCGGCGAAGTTGCCGAGGGTGCCCGAGAGGGCCATGCCGAGGGCAAAGCCCATTGCGGCGACGACGGCGGCGAAGCTTGTTGTGTCTACGCCGAAGGTTTTGAGGATCGCCAAGCCACCCAAGAGCAGCACGCCCCAGCGGAGCATGTTGCCGAAAAACTTGGCAAGGGTTATGTCAATCTTTGCTTTGCTGCACGCGCCCGTGACCAGCCGCTTTGCCCAGCCTGCGATGAGGAACATCGCGATGATAAGAATGACTGCCTTGGTCAACGGCCACCCGACATCGCTCCAGAGCAAAGACCAGTCCTGGCTTGTGATGTCGCCATCGGTCATGCGGGCGATCAGCCCAGTGGTGTCTGTTGCCTGGGCATCCTGGAGCGCAGCCGCACCATCGGCAACCTGTGAGCCCGCTTCATCTTGCCAAGTCATGATTGTCTCTCCTGTTTGTGAGTTTCACAGTGCAGGGTTGCGGCGTGTGGTTAGAACGACCAGCCGATTGTGGCATAGTACGCGATATCGTTTTTCTTTTTGTCCGGGCCGGGGGTGCTGTCATAGCGGTCCTCGACGCCGAGTTTGAGGTAGAGGTTTGTTTCCGGGTCGAGCTCGATCTGCCAGGCGATGTCGCTGAGGAGGCGGAACTCACCTGAGTTTTTGAGCGAGGGGTAGAGATCAAAGACGACGACCAGTTTCTGTCGTTCGGTGAGTTTGTGGTCAAGATCGAAGCCAAGATCAGCTTCGGGGGTCCATGCGGTGTCTGAGCCACCGATCTCTTTGGTTGCCACGAGCCCTGCGCGGAGCAGGAGGTTGGTGCGGTCGTTCTCGATGGCCTGGTAGCCGACGCCTGGGCCGATGCTGAACCGTTGGTCCCAGTCCTGGAACTCGTCGTACTCGTAGGTGCCTCCGAGGGTGACCCGCCACGGGCTGTCGGCGAACTTCCAGTCATGGCGGGCAGATGCTGCGAATCGGTTTTCGGTTTCTGAGCCGTCATCGGTGGCGTAGGAGTAGATCAGGGTGAGTTTGTCCGCCGACTTGTCATTCTCGCGGCTGGCATCTGCTCTTGCACGGAAGTTGAAGCGTTCGTTGTTGCCAGAAGCCCCGGTGAGCCCGAGCTCGAATGAGCCCTCCCAGCCGGAGAGGAACCAGTTGTCGGCGTTTGCCGGCTCTTCGAGTGTGGTTTCCTCGGGCTGAAAGATGACTCGGGCACCCTCGCTGGTCAGGCTTTCTGCTGCAAGCGAAGGTGAGGTGATGAGTGCGAGGCATATTGCCCCGAACAAAATACGATATTTGTTGGTGTATCTCTTCATAGGATGCCACCGTAGGCGGAATATACCCACATTTCCTTGGTTGCGCGGAGAGGGATTCGATACTTCATTAAGGCGGTATATGCTCCCTGTGATCGCCTCCCTGTCGAGTGCGGGATGGGGTTGATGACCGATTGGTGAACACAGATCGTCCGACTTGCCGATGGAATGTGTGATATGGATGAAACCACACGCCGACAGTTGTTGCGATCTGGCCTTGCTGCCGGGGCTTTTTTGGTTTTGCAGGGGTGCAGTTCCCCGGCTCGGAGGCCGGGAGTTCGGGTGACAAGCCGCACACCGGACCCCTCCGATTGGGAGTTTGTGCCTCAGAAGCCTGAGTGGCTCGAGGATGAGCCCTCGCACGCCTCACACCGCACGATGCCGGGCGTGATTTCTCGCGCGGCGTGGACGCGGGCGGTGCCCAAGACCTGGGACACCAATCCCATGGGCGGCATCAAGCGCATCACCATCCACCATGACGGCATGACACCCTTTACGAGCACTTCGAGAGCGGCGGCTGCGCAGCGGCTTGAGAATATCCGGCGCGCCCATGTGTCTTCTAACGGCTGGGCGGATGTCGGGTATCACTTTGTCGTTGACCCGGGCGGTCGGGTGTGGGAAGCACGCCCGGTGGCGTTACAGGGGGCGCATGTAAAATACAACAACGAGCACAACCTCGGTGTGATGGTCATGGGCAACTACGACCGGCAGTCACCGACCAATGCTGCGAGCACGATGCTCGACGAGTTTGTCGGCTCGATGATGCGGAAGTATCGAGTCCCGGTCAGCCGGGTGTACACGCACCAGGAACTCCGCCCGACCGCCTGCCCGGGTAGGAGCCTGCAGCGGGTGATGGAATCTACGCGGTCGCGCGGTGGGGTGCTGGCGAGGGCGTGAGCCTGTGTCACGCTCCACGGTATGGTGTACTGAGCCTTTTGACTACCTCTGCTCGGGGGTGTCCTCAGTGTTTGAGTCGCCAAAGATTGCGGTGCCGACGCGGACGATGTTTGCACCTTCTTCGATGGCGATCTCGAAGTCGTTTGACATGCCCATCGAGAGGATGTTGAACCGGCACTCACCGACACCGCGCGTACGGATCTCGTCGTAGACCTCTCGGCAGCGGGTAAAGGTGGCTCTGGCGTTTTCGGGATTGTCTGTGGCGGCTGCCATGGTCATCACGCCCCTGACGCGGACATTGATCATGGTGTCGATCTGCTCGGCGAGGGGGCGTGCAGCAGCGATCGGGCAGCCGGACTTGTTGTCCTCAAACGAGCAGTTGACCTGGACCAGAACCTCGACGGGGTCGTCAGAGCGCAGAGCGATCTGCTGGACCTCTTCAGCGAGGCGGAGTGAATCGACCGAGTGGATGAGGCGGCAGAACTGGGCGACCTTGCGGGCCTTGTTGCGCTGGAGGTGTCCGATCATGTGCCAGCGGACAGAGCCGGGCACGCTGCCGGGGGTCTGGCCGTTGAGGATGACTTTGGCTGCGGTCTCGCGGATGACGCGGTCTTGTTGCCCCTTTGGGTGGACGCGGAGCCTGTGGAGGACCTCCTCGACCATGGCGGCTCTCTGGATGAGCTGCTGGACGCGGTTTTCGCCGAAGTCGCGGTGCCCGAGCTCGAGGAGAGATCGGATATCTTCCGGTTCTGCGTGCTTGGTGACGGCGACGAGGATGACATCCTCGGGCCTTCGCTTGCTGCGGGCTGCGGCTGAGGCGACCCGCGCGCATGTGTTGTGGTATCGTTCGGCAAGCGTCTCTGCCATTGACTGTATCCCGCTTCCGTGCATGGACCTCACTCCTCTCTCTTGTCGCTCCGCCACAAGATTCGGCGGGGGAAGCCCTCGCCTTGGTCTGTATGAGCATACCCGACTCGGGGGAGGAGGGTTGCGGCCTGTGCTTGGGCGATGTGCTGTGTGATGACTTCCCTGGCGACCTGGGCAGCGATGTACCGATGCAATACCAGGGGTTTGGGAGGCGTTGTGCTTGGTGGCCGATCGGTCAGGTGGTTGGACTCCAGATGAGGAGACGCTCGATGCACGGACGATATGGGGCGGTTGTGGTGGTTGTTGGTCTTGCTGTGGCGACGGGGGCGGGTGTGTGGGTGGCGCAGGGGGGGAAAGGTCCGGCTGAGCACCCGGGGCCTGCTGCTGATGTGGTGGTTGCGCCGGTTGCACCTGAGGGAGAGTCCGTCCAGGAGCCTCGGATGTCTCCATTGCAGGCGTTTGACACCCAGCCAGCGGGGGCTGAGGTTGCCAAAGGGGTTGCAGCCGCGCCACCCGAGGAGGGTTCCCGGCGCGGGCGTGGGCGGGCCGAGATGCTCAAGCGGTTTGATGCTGACGGCGATGGTGCGTTGAACGATGAAGAACGAGCCCTTGCAAGACAGGCTCGGCGTGAGAGCCGGGCTGCCCAGGGACGGCAACTCATGCTTCGACGGTTTGACAGCGACGGGGACGGCACACTCAACGACGCAGAAACCGAGATTGCCCGGACTGAGATCCGGGCGATCCGGGAGGACATCCACAGCCGAATTGTGCCTCAGTATGACCTCGATGGTGATGGGGAACTCAACGACGATGAACGACGGGCTGCAAGGCCTGCGTATCAGGCGGAGTTTGAGCGCATCCGCACTGAGGCCACCCTCGACCTCGACGGCTCGGGCGATATCGACGAGGGGGAGCTTGTCCGGGCGATCATCGCGATCACCGAGGGCGATGCAGAGATGGACCTCAACGGCGATGGTGAGACCGATTATCGGGATGTGACCTACGCCACCGAGATCGCGCAGGGTGGGTCGTGAATCTGCTTGATCCGCGGGTTTCTCTTGAGAGTGGGGGTGTGATGCCGACCAATATTTTGCAATAGATATGCAAAGCAGCAATCCAGTTTCGTATGGGGCGTTGTGCCAGGTGTGATCCGTTTGTGAAGAGTTCGAGTGTGTCTTTACGAGCCCCGAGCGCAAGCTCGGGTTTGTGGATGGCCGACTGTCAAGGCATATCCCAAAACCTGTGCTCGTGCACGGGGTTCGTAGAAACGCACGAGTTCTTCTCGCAATGCGAATGAGTGGAACGAAGCACGAAGTTGAAAGGAAGACAGCCATGTGGACGAACAGAAACATGATGAGAACGCTGTGTGTGTTGGCGGTTGCGGGTATGGCATCAGCGGCAACTGCACAGGATCAGAAGCCGAGGGAGCGACAGAATGACCGCCGACCGCTTGCAAAGCAGCAGCAGCACGATGTGAAGCCTGGGGCTCGGGACCAGAAGCGGGACCGCCCGAAGAGCCGTGCGACTGATGAAGTGTTGTGCGATCGTTGCGGTGCCGAGGTGCGAAACCAGCGGCAAGGGCGTGGCAAAGGTGGCAAGGGTGGGAAAGGCTTTGGGCAGCCTCAGCAGCGTGGGAAACGATTTGATGGCCAGCATCGTGGTCAGTCCCGTGGCTTGCAAGATGGCGTCAGTGACGGCCCGGCTTTTCGTGGTCTGGGCAAAGGCCAAGGCAGAGGTCAGTGGCAACCCGGGCAGATGCCTCCGGCGATGGCAGCCGACCCGAGGCAGATGATGCAGCAGAAGATGCAGCAGATGATGCGTCAACGAGGCTTTGGCCCTGAGAGACAGGGAATGCCTTACCGGCAGCATCAGCAACAAGGCA
>JAJRZG010000171.1 GCA_024275365.1 Planctomycetota bacterium
CTCGAGCTCAGTGTCCGGGCGAGCAACTGCCTCGAATCGGCCCGGATCGACCTGGTCGCCCAGCTCGTCCAGCGGACCGAACCCGAGCTACTCAAGCTCCGGTCCTTCGGGCGGACCTCGCTGCGAGAGGTCAAGCGGAAGCTCGCCGATATCGGGCTCGATCTGGGGACGCAACTCCCCGAGGGCTACCAGATGCCCGAGATGACCGAGGCCTGAGGCAGGCTTGGGTCCAAATGAGCCTCGGGTCGGCCCGAGGCGGTCTATAGTTGACGCCGATCCCCGACGAGGTGGGTCCGGCAGACAGGGTTTTTGAGGAGATTCGTGATGCGCCATCGCAAGGCAGGCTTCAAGCTCAACCGGACGACAGCCCACCGCCAGGCGATGCTGCGCAACATGGCAGCCTCCCTCTTTGAGCACGGGCAGATCGTCACCACACTCCCCAAGGCCAAGGCCCTCCAGCCATTCGTCGAGAAGATCATCACTAAAGCCAAACGCGGCGACCTCCACGCCCGCCGACAGGTGATCGCCACCCTCGGCCGCGATCGCCGGGCATTTGCTTGGATGTATCTGCCGAAAAACGCCTCCGATGCTGAACGCGAGCAGGTCTCAAAGCTCCGCGAGCGGGCCGAGGGCTTCTTTGATATCCCCGATTCCAGCGAGGTCGAGCGCAACCGCTATGGCGAGCTTCGCAAGGCTCCCAAGCTCGTCAAGCACATCTTCGAGAATGTCGCTCCGCGCTACACCGACCGGGCGGGTGGCTACACCCGCATCGTCAAGCTCGGCTATCGGCGGTTGGGTGATGCCACCCTGCTGTGTGTGATTCAACTCGTCGGCAACGAAGACGGCCCGGAAATCGGGGGCAAGCCCAGCGGACGCCGCCGTCAGGCCGATCGGCGTACTGCCTATGCGGCCAAGGTCCGCAAGGCTGCAACAACAGCAGCCACCGCAGCCCCAGCCGAAGAGGCCAGCAGCGACGAGGCCTGAGCCCGTTTCTGATACTCACAAATCCTTCAGCCGCCCGGGTTTCTCCTGGGCGGCTGTCGTTTTCGTGCTCATGGTCTCGGGTGCGGTTTCCTCTCGCATTTTTGCTGTAGACTATTCCCATGAAAAACACAGCCTGTCTCCTGACGACCGTCGGCCTGTCATTCCTGCTGGTGGGGTGCTCAACCCCCTCCCGCACCGGTGGGGGCTCTTGTGCCACAGCGGCCTCACCAAACCGGGTCTCGGCCTCCACCGTCGAGCCCGATGCGGTGGACCAAGTGCTGATGGTGGGGTTCCAGTCGATGGAGTGCCTCGACCCCGATGCGCCGGAACTGGCAGCGCTCTTCGGCCAGGTGCCGAGAGAGACCCTGACGACGGGGATGCTCGAGACTGAGGCGATCATCGCATACCTCGACGCTCTCGATGACCGAGGCCTGCTCGAAATCCGCAGCATGCCGACGCTCTCCGTCGCTGCCGGGGAGGGGGCCGAGATACGACTCACTGAGGAGATCGATCGACCCGACCTCCAGGAAGGTGTCGAGCCCGGCGAGGGGCTCTTCCCCTTCGAGATCGGTGAGCGGATCAGGTTCGAGACCGCAATCGATGACAAGGGCTTTATCCATCTTGATCTCGATTACCGTCTCGAAACCCTCCAAGACGGCGTGACTTCTCCATACCCCAGTGCGCTGACGACCGCGATCCGCACTTCCTTTGTCGTCAAGAACGGGCAGAGCGTCGTGCTCGGGGGGCAACGGCTGCCGAGAGAGTCAGCCAGTGGCGAGCAGACCGAGTCGGTCCTTCTGGTCATCATCAACGCCCGCACCATCGCTCCGGCTCTCTCCTCCAGCACAACTCCCACGCAGGTCGCGGCTGATTGAGACCGAGGGACCGAGCTGGTCGCTCATCGCCTGCCGGGCTTCTACCATCGCCCATGCTCGACACGCTCAACCAGATCGAACAGTCCGCCCTCACCGAGATAGCCGCCGCTGACGCTGAAGCCCTCGATACCTGGAAGTCCACCTACCTCGGTAACAAGGGCAAGCTCAAGGCCGCCATGGCCGGGCTCAAGGATGTCCCCAAAGAGGACAAACCGGCTGTCGGCAAACGGCTCAACGAGGTCAAGCAAGCCCTCGAAGCAGCCCACAAGGCGCGTCGGGCCGCCCTGGGTGGCAGTGGCAATGGGGGGGTAGCCGGGCCAAAGCTCGACATGACCGAGCCCGGGCTGATCGAGAGCCACGCCCTCGGTCGTCGGCACATCATCATGCGCGTCCGCGATGAGCTCGTCGAGGTCTTCGCCCGCATGGGCTTCGAGGTCGCCCAAGGCCCCGAGCTCGAAGACGATGCGCACAACTTCATTCGGCTCAATATCCCCCCCGAGCACCCCGCCCGCGAGCCGATTGACAATTTTTATGTGGATAACCCAGCCAAGGTCGACACACCCCGCATGATGCGGAGCCAGACGAGCACCGTGCAGATCCGCGTGCTCGATGACGCGGTTGCGAATGGTTCGGGGCCACCGGTCAAGGTTGTGAGCCCGGGGCGGGTCTATCGGCCCGATACCGTCGATGCGACGCACTCGTTCATGTTCCACCAGATCGAGGGGCTCTATGTTGATCGTGGCGTAACGATGGCCGACCTCAAGACGACACTCTTTCAGTTCGCGCGGGCCTACTTCGGTGAAGACGCCGAGATCCGCCTGCGCCCGAGCTTCTTCCCTTTCACCGAGCCGAGTGCCGAGTTTGATATGAAAATCCAGCTCCGCCCCGACCAGCCGCCGCAGTGGGTCGAGCTCGGCGGCTGTGGGATGGTCGATCCGGCCGTCCTCACCGGCTGCGGGATCGATCCCGAGGAGTGGACCGGGTTCGCCTTCGGTTTCGGTATCGAACGCATCGCGATGGGGCGCTACAGCATCCCCGATATCCGGATGCTCTTCGAGAACGATGTGCGGTTCCTTGAGCAGTTGTAATATGAATCCCGTTTGAAACTCGTGCGTCAACGCGGGGGTGGGGGGGGAGTGAAAGGGAGAGCCGTGCCTCCAGTTATTTTCGCGTTTGGCCATGCGTCGAACAGAGCCGCGAGCGCAAGCGACCGGTTTCGGTAGCTCGGCATGTGGCAGCACACACCACCCCGTCGCTTGCGCTCAGGGCTCTGTTGAGCCTGCCTTCCCGCTGCGACGAACGAGAATTATCCGGGATGCGTATAAGGCGGATTTTCTGGTGTGTCACGGTCATTTTGGCTGTGAGAATGCCCGAATACCAGCGTCCCGCCACGCACGGCCAGAATGGCCATGGCACACAGACAAGATGCTGCAAAGCACTCCAAAAACACAAACACCCACAACCGTGAGGTTGCGGGCATCTGTGTTGGGAGGGAGAACTCTATCGAACGATCTGGAACCTAGAACTTGTAGACGGTCTGGAGATAGACCCAGTCCACATCCTCACTTGAGCCGGTATCGCCGGTAAAGTCGCCTGCAAAGAAGTGCGAGTACCCGCCCTGGAAGGAGAGGTGCCCGTCAACCTTGTAGACGAATGTCAGGTCGAGTTCCTGGCCGATCTCTTTGGAGGTGCCCGGCGCACCAGCCCGCACCACACCGCCGCCGGCGTGATAGAGCGCGTCGCTTTCCTCGGCACGCCAGAAGAAGTGGAGGTCGGTCTTGACGGTGACTTTCTTGTGGGGCTTGAACGAGAACCCGGTGGAGAGGTCGATCGCGTTCTGGCGGCCGACGGTATCCATGAAGCCGTAGAAGGCGTGCCCGAGTGGGAAGAGCTGGTTGAAGGTCTCGACATTGCCGTCGCCTGCGGCATCGTCGCCGCTGGCGTAGTCGAAGCCGATGTAGACGCTCGGCTTCCAATCGACATCCTTGAAGGCGTATCCGAACTTGGTGGCGATCATGTAGGCGCTGATATCGGCGGTACCGACTTCGCCAAACTGGTATGCAGCCTCGGCATCGTAGTTGAAGCCCGAGTCGCCGAACTTGCCACCGATGCGAGCGCCGATGGTGTAGCGATCTTCTTCGCCGGAGGTGCCGTTAAAGGTGGCTGCCCTTTTGTTCAGGCCGAGGAAGTAGAGGTCGAGGTCGATGGGGTTGGTCTCGCCGAGCTTGCCGTTGGCATAGACACCCCAGAAGTCCGGCCCTGGCTGCCAGTCGTTGAAATCGTACTTCTGGACGGCGACATAGCGGCTGTAGAAGGCATCGACCCTCCAGTTGTCGAACTCGAGGATGAGTCGGGCGGCATCCCATGTCCGCATGGTGTTGGACCAGGGCAGTGGGCTGATGAGCCGTTGCTTGCCAAAGAGGAGCTCCTGGCGACCGACACGGGCGGTGAGCGTGTTGTCTTCACCCATGGGGAAGATGACATCGATAAAGGCATTTTGGAGTGCGATTTCATCGACATCGAGCCCCCGCTTGCCTCCGGGAAGGTCACGGTCGCTGGCGAGGGAGCTTTTGCCGGTGACAAACGCGCGGACACTCTCGCCGAAGTGGATGTCGCCGTGGAGGCGCAGCCTGCTGAGGAGGAACGAGTCGTCGTTGACCTCGGTGAAGCCGAAGTTCTGCCATGACTCGCCCCGGACGCGGTAGCTCCCGCCGAAGGAGGCCCACCAGGAGCCGTCCTCGTTGAGATCGACACGCTTGATGCCGTCCCAGTAGTCGTCTCCGGCTTCAAAGAGGGACCAATCCTCGTCGTAGCGGAGGGGTTTGTATGAGGGGCGTGTGGTGTCGCTCTGTGCGAGGGTGCCAGCGACAGGCCCGAGAGTGAGCGCAGCCAGAACCAAAGCCGCGATCGACGATTTCGTATTCCGTTTTAAGACCGTGTTACTCATGTGTATCTCCGATTTTATCCTGGTCACCGGAACGACCGGTGTGTGGATGTCCTCTTCGTTTATGTGTTTGGAGTGGGGGTAGCCTGCTTGGCGCTGGGCGTATCCCCATGAGTGGATGACTTCTTTGCGGCGTGTGCCCAGATGAAACACACAGCCACGAATATGAGTTCAAGGAGGCCCCAGATCCCGACCCAGACCTCACCCCCCGTGCCAAAGCCGTAGGAGTGCAGCCCGGTCGCCATGACATAGTTGACACCATAGAAGCACCAGATGATCGAGAGGAACCCTACGATCGAGGCGACGGCGAGACCGAAGTCCTTGATCCAGCCGCAGTAGCGGGCGTGGAGCATGACAAAGTAGACGACGATGGCGATGAGCGACCAAGTTTCTTTGGGGTCCCAGCCCCAGAACCGCCCCCATGACTCGGCCGCCCAGACGCCGCCGAGGATCGTCCCCGCGGTGAGCAAGAACAGCCCGACCTGCATGGTGCGGTAGGTCTGGACGATGAGCCTTGCTTCCGGATCGGGCTTTCGGCGCAGGATGACATCGCGAATGAGGTAGGCGTGTCCGAGGACAGCCGAGAGCAGGAAGGCTCCATACGAGGCGCAGATGGTCATCACATGGATGATGAGCCAGTAGTTGCTCCGCAGGACTGCGGGGATGGAGTTGGTCTGGTCACTCAATGGCACCAGCTGCGCAAAGAGCAGCGAGATGAGGCTTGCGACCAGCCCCATGACGAGGTAGTGCGCCTTGCGGTTGAAGGCTTGCCCGATGATGCCACAGACCAGAGCAACAAGCCCGATCCAGAGGATGACTTCGTAGGTGTTGGTGACGGGTGCTCGTCCGAGGATGAGCGTTCGGAGTGTGAACCCGAGCGTCTGCTCGGCGACCGCCCAGACGATGGCAGCCGCGGCCAGGTATCCAAAGACTTTGAGGCGGAGGATCCATTGAGCCAGCAGCAGGAGGAGGGCGAGGATCGAGGCGATCGCTGCCATCAGCCACGGGTTGTGATTGTTGTAGAAGTGTTCGAGATGGACTGTGCGTGTCGCGGCCTTGGAGAGTGGTGCGTGTGTGTTGATTGCTGCGGCAAGAGCCAGGGCCGCGTCGTTGAGGTCGGTCCCCGAGGTGTAGGCATCGCCGAATGCGATAAACGCCGCGTAGATATCGTCGGTACCATCGTCGCCGTGCGCCAACCCGACAGAGAGGAATGTCTCGGAATCGGCCTGAGGGACGATGGAAAAGTGCCTGTCTCGCGCGAACGACCCGACATTGATCGCGGCTGCTTGTGCTTCCATCGCGTGCCGTTCGAGTGTCGTCGGCTGGGCATTCTCGTTGTCGGCTCGCCGTGCCTGGTACTCACTTACCAGAGAGTGAATGCGTCCGGCAAGCATGATCTCTCGCGGCGAAAAGAACCGGCGTTCGGGCTACAGGCCGACCTCGGTCTTGAGCCCCCGATGATCGATCAGCACAAAGGCTTTGTTCATCATCTCGTCGGGCGTAAAGATGAGATCGGCGAGCAACTCGATAGCCTGGCGCCCTTTAAAAGCATCAGGCCCGTTGCTCTGGCTCCATGATGTCCGGCCTGTGAGTTCGACAGCCAGGCGGCGTGCGTAGGTATCCAGCGGCATGACCCGACCGCCATCCTGAATCGCGATCGAGCCCAAGGTCTCCTGCCAGGAATCCTCGGCGCGAGCCCCGGGCACGAGTGCGAGCGTCATCGCTGCGACAATAAGGATTAGAGAACGCATCTTCATATCAAACCTCCTCCGCATTCACCTGGCCCGTGGGCTCAAATGGCATGGGAATGTCAGGGTGGCCCCAGCTGAGTGATCGGCTGTAGAAAGTCACGAGGATCCCGATGCAGAGCGCGATACTTGCCAAGTACATCGGCACAAGACCGGGGTCTTTCGTCACTTGCAGCACAGTTATTGAATCACTGAGATATCCGGACTGATACACCTTCCACCCGTCCTGCTTGTAGGGGTGGTTCATATGGATACGAAAGTCGAACACATCCCTCCCTTCGGTGGTGACCAGCACACTTGATTCGTACGCCATCGCCATCTCAGAGCCGGGGTATCGGGTTTTGCGGAACTCCACCAACTCAAGCCGGAAGGGAAGATTCACCATCACCGGGCCGTACTCAAGGGCCACCGTACGGTCACCGATGGAGACTTCCGCTGGCATCCTCCACCGCAGCACCGTCGTCTCGCCGTCTTCGCTTGCTGCGACGACGATCGCCGGGCTGCTCGATTCTGCTTCCGGCCTCTCTTCCAGTGTCGTTGACCGCCGGGCGTGGGTTATATCCTGTAGGATTTTTACCTCGTTCCCCGCGACGGTGATCTCCCATGGCCACTCGCCATTGTTTTGATATGAGACAATGGCTGCTCCGGGTTCTGCGTAGACGGCGTGGACCCGCCCGTCCTTGTCTCGCATCACCGCGAGGGTGGGCTCTGCAAAGAACTCCCCGCGATAGGTGAGGGACACACCCGTTGTGGTTTCCCCTTCGAGCTGCTGTATAAACGGCGAATCGCGGAACCGCTCGAACGCCATTTGCTGCTCGACCGAGCCGTATGTGTGGGTCAGGACAAGAACGACCGCCGGATTGGGTGGTCCGTTCTCGCGCTCTGTGATGACGCTTCCCGCGCCAATGGTCGCCCGTTCAAAGTACTCGATGCTGGTGACGGTCCACGCGCTCTCACCGAGGCTCTCCCCGACATTTGGAATCGAGTGCTCAGCCCCCGCTTGATCGAGATAGACCGCCCAGGGTTCATCCGTCGGTGGGGTCCATGTTTCACCTGTGGGCATGACACGGAGCGCAAAGTCGCCGAGTGTCGGGGCGGCTTGGGTTGCGTCAACCTGGCCGACCCAGTCCCCCACGGTTTGTCCTGGTGCTGTGATGATCTCGACGGCATGGAGCGGGGTTGGGCTGTCGTTGAGAATCTTGGTGACTTCCTCAGAGTTTGCCCAGATTTCCTTGATATACAGGGTATCTTCACCCAGTTCGACCTTGCCGGTGCCATCGATAAAGGTGTAGTCCAGCACGGGCGCGCTGCGGTCGTTGCTGCTGAGCAGGCGCACCCATTTTTTGTCCATCTGCATCTGCTGGCTGGCCTGCCCCTTGTCGAGGATAATGCGTCCCTCGACTTTGGTAAACATCGTGAAGAACCCGAGCCCGATCAGGGAGATCATGCTTGCGTGTACGATGATGAAACCCACATGCTTGCGTTGCCACGGGTAGCGGACAGCCACGGACAGAATCAGGGAAGCGCAGATCATGACCATGAGCGTGATAAACCACCACGAGCCATAGACCCCGCCCATTGCTGCTTCTCGGCCCACGGTCGAGTCGACCCATGTGCCCCAGCTCATGGCTGCCGCAGTGAGCGCAAGGACAGGCACGGCAAACTTCACGCTCCCGATGAAGCACGCAAGCTGACCGACCGGTGTGGACTTCCAACCATTGTGATTCGTCATGCCTCGGGGTCTCCAGCCGATTGAGCTACCGACGGGAGGGCGTCGACAATCTCGCACATGGCCTGATAGTAGGATTCAGTTTCGAGCCCGAGGAGCGTTGCGCCAAACAACTCGGCCTCCTCGCTGGTGACGATCTCGCCGTAGTTGATCGACGCGATGTAGTACGCGATCACCAACGGGAGGAGATCGGTCTGCTCTTCGAGGGCGGGGTGGATGAACAGGCAGAACCCCTCGTTGGGGCGTTCTCCCAGTGGCATCGGGTAGGCCGGTTCACCGGGTTCGAGCCCCTCAGCATCAAACCGTACTCCAACTGGGAACCGCACGACAGTTCTGTCATCGAGCATCCGGATGATCGTCTCGGTGTCGATATACAGGCCATAGCGGAGCCGAGCCTCATTGGCTTTAGCTTCGATATGCTCGAAGAGTGCGAGTTTCCCATCTTGTTCGGTCGGTTTTTGTTCCATGTCAGTGTTTCGAGTTGTCTATATCCTAGGGTAGATATATGGAATAAGCGATCGAGTTGGTTCAATTATTGAACTCTCGTCCTCTGGCCACACATGCCTGTCACCGCGGGGTCTCTTGAATCGTCCACTCTCCGGTTGGGGAGATCTTGGGAGGGGCCACAGCTCAGTCCGAGAACGCATTGTGAGATACAACTGGCCGGTTGGAATGCTCCGGAGTTGTCTCGAACACGAAAACGGACGAACCGTGGAGTTGGTAGCGTCCGATGCATGGTTGATGCAGTGTTGCCAAGAGGCAGATGGTGTGTTATGCCCGTGCGACAAACACACCACTCTGTACTCGGCGTGTTCTGCACCATGGCTCATAGACCGAGCCCATCTAACACGGATGGGACAACCGATCGTCAGCAGAGAAGCGGGGATGCGAGATGACGGACCGTGACTCGAATAACCGGATTCTCATTGTCGGCACGATCCCTGAGATGTGTGCCGATCGCCGAGCGAAGGGCTCGCTGAGTTGCTCTGATCCAGATGGGCAGCACGAGGGGGAGTTCAGCCAACTCGAAACGCTGCTCATCGAGCGTCGGGCCCAGACCCGCGACCTCCCCGATGGCTTCCGGATTCACACCGCACTGGACGAAGGCGGCGCGATCGAGATGGTCAGGCAGGCTGTTGCCAGGAAGAAGCCGTACGCGTTGGCGTTCGTGGGCATCGACACCTCGCCCGGTGTCGAGAGCTTTGACACGATCGAGCGCATGTGGGAGACCGACCCTGAACTTCAGATCGTCGTTTGTTCTGCGGATGCTGGTACTGCGTGGATCGAGTGTACCGAGAGGCTCGGTCACAGCGATCGGCTGCTCCTCCTCCGCAAGCCCTTCGACCATGCCGAGGTCTGGCAGGTAGCGCTCTCGTTGATCGAAAAATGGAACCTGGGTCGGCAAGCCTCGGTCAAGCTCGACGAGATGCACGAGATCGCCAGAGCCACCAACGAGAAACTCCACGAGCAGATAAAGAAGCGGGCTGAAGTCGAAGAGGAACTCCGATACCTTGCCTACCACGATCAAGTCACAGGCCTCCCCAACCGCGTGTACCTGCTCGACCGGATTGAGCAGTGCATCGCACGGTCACACCGTGTGCCCGGGTACCGCTACGCGGTGCTCTACCTTGATCTGGACAACTTCAAGCTTGTGAACGATTCGATGGGGCATGATTGTGGCGACAAGCTCCTGCAGGATGTCGCGCAGCGTCTTCGGACATGCATGCGCACCATCGATACGGTCGCCCGGATCGAGGAGGATGTCGCAGCGAGGGTCGGGGGCGATGAGTTTATTGTGCTGCTCGAGGGGCTCCACGACCTTAAAGACAGTGCCCGCGTGGCCGAGCGGTTCATCGAGGTGCTCGGCCGACCCTTCCGGCTTGATGGACGAGAGATCACCATCTGCGCCAGTATCGGGATTGCGACCAGCGAGCGAAAGTATGTCCGTGCTCAGGAGGTGCTCCGTGACGCAGACACCGCCATGTACCGTGCCAAAAGCCGCGGCAAGGGTCGGTACGCGATCTTTGACCCCGAGATGCACGAGGCCGCCAAGCGACGCCTTGAGATCGAGAGCAAACTCCGCGATGCGATCTGCCACGAACAGTTCCAGATTGCCTATCAGCCCATCGTGGATGTGCGCTCCAGTGAGTTGGTCGGTTTTGAGGCACTCTTCCGCTGCCACCTTCCTGGGATAGAGACAACACCTCAGGAGATCATCAATATCGCTGAAGAAACCGGGCTCATCATGCAGATGGGTTGCTGGGTCTTTCGGCGAGCCTGCCAAGACTTCCGCACATGGCTTGACAAGTTTCCCCATGCCGGGGACCTCCGCATCTCGATCAACCTCTCCCGCCGCGAACTCGTCGATGACGACCTGATCGAGAGCGTTCGATCGACGCTGCACGAGACCAATGTCCCCGTCGGGCAGGTGTGCATCGAGATCACCGAGAGCGGCATCATCGAGAACGGCGATCGGGCGATAGTCCGGCTCCGAGAGCTCCGCGGTCTCGGTGCTCAGCTGCACATGGACGACTTTGGGACAGGGTATTCTTCGTTGTCGTGTCTCCACACCTTCCCACTCGATGCTGTGAAGATCGACCGTGCCTTTACCGCCACGATGACCAAAGACACGAGGTATATCGCGGTGGTCAAGGCGATCGTGACGCTCTGCCGAGCGCTGGGGATGCGGGTGACTGTGGAAGGCATCGAGACCCCCGAACAGCTTGAACTGGTTGACTCTCTTGGTTGCGATTTGGCGCAGGGCTTCCTGTTTGCCAGGCCGATGTCATCAGAGGCGGTGCAAGACCTGCTCCGTTCCACTCCGGATCGGCTCATGGCTGCCTGAATATGCACGAGTGGCGTGGTCGTCTTGCCCGCGTGGAGCTCAGTGAGTGAAACCCCACACCCTTGTGTACAGCATATAAAACCCGCCGCACCGGAAGAATCCTGTGCGGCGGGAAAGTGTATCAAATCGCGCAATGCTCTCGGGTTAGCAGCCCGAGGTCCAAGCGTTGAGGAAGCAGATCACATCGAGGGTGTTGATGACACCATCGCCGCTGCAATCGGCCGACATATCACCGGCAGACCACGCGTTGAGGAACGCGATAACATCAAGCGTGTTGACCGCGCAGTCCTCGTTAAAGTCGCCAACACAGAACTCGACCCCGATCGGAGTCCTGTCGAGATCGACATTGTCGGAGGTGTCTGCATCACCAGTGACAGTCACGATGACACCGATGTAGTAATCATTGGCGGCCATGCAGGGCAGGGTCAGGAAGTGCGCACCAAAGTTCATGGTCGAACCAGCTCCCAGGCTTGAGTAGTTCCGACTGCCCAGCAGCGTATCGCTCGGCGAGATAATGGTGTTTGTGGAGGCGTAGAAGTCGGCGGTGAAGGTGCCTGTCGCCAGGTTGCCGTTGTTTTTGTACTGCCCCGAGACGCTGATGATGTCGCCGGGGTTGTAGGTGCCATCCACAACAGCCATGCTCAAGACATCAAGATCGGGTGCCTGCACGCGGAGTTCGACCGATCGATTGAACTGGCCTCGGTTGTTGTAGCACTCGTCAAAGACGACGGTGTCGGTGTAGGTGCCGAGCCCGAGCCCGTTGGCAGCACTGTTGACGCTGAGGGTCACGCTGCTGCTGGTCCAGATCTGGTCGTAGGTCTTGCTTGCATCGAGCCAACTGGGGAGGCTGAGGACTTCATACGCTGTGCCGACATCACCCGAGGAACTCGAAAGGGAGTAGACCCTCGAGCTGGGTGAGAACGGCCCACCGGGAGGGCCGGAGATGACCCATGTGGTGCTTGGCGTGACACTCGAGATGGAGCCCTGCGGGTAGACGCTGGTTGCGCCATCGTGTGTGCCCCAGGAGTTGCCACTCTTGCCGTATTCGCCATAGAGCCAGACTTTGGAGGGTATACCGGGGATGGCGTTGTTTGCGCTGAAATCGCCCCAGTCCATCTGACCTACAAAGTAATCACCCCATCGGAAGCCGGTGTAGCTGCCCGTGCCGTCCTTGATCTGAGCCGAGGAGCTGCTGAAGACACCCTGGTCCATATCTACAAAGCGGATCTCGGGCTCGTTCCCAGCGCTGTTGGCTGTACGGGCAAAGACCCAGAAGTTGCTGCCTGAGTAATCGGCAGCAGAGCTTGGGAACCAGTAGTAGAAACCATCGGCACCAAAGTTGGACTCGAACTCAAGCGCGTGGGAGACGGCATTAAACTTGTAGAGCAGGGCACCTGATTCGCCGCTGCGCTCGGTGGTCAGCCCGGTAAAGAGATCGATCCCGTTGTTGCCCAGCGTGTCCGTCGTCGCCACGGCCGTCATTAATCGGCAGTCGATAGTGTCAAGCACGCTGCCGTTGGGCTGACGGGCATCCGGTGGCGCGGTGTAGTTGCCCACGACGGTGTCTACCTTGGTCAGCGTATTGGAGCCAAAGGCACCTCGCACCTTCCAGAAGGTAATCCGGTTGCCGCCACCCCCCCGTGAGTTCACAAAGTAGGCATCGATATTGCCACTCTCAGACCACGAAGTCTGCATTTTCACTGCCCGGGGTGTGGTAGTCGTCGAGCCGTCGGCGTTGGTGAGCCCGTGCCACCAGATGAATCCTGCCGAACCAGCGGCATACATCGCGGCCTTGTCAAAGACCATGATTCGAGCCCAGCGGAACCCGCCAGCAAACTTGAACATATTGCCCGAAGCACTTAACTGCGTGTTGCTGTACCCAAGGTCAAAGTAGTCGGCCCACGAGGCGTTCCCCGTGCCGGCATCCTGCACAACATTGAAGTTGTAGTACCACACATTTGAGCCCGGCAGGCCGAAGGGTGTGCTGTTGCCGGTGATGACGAAAACAAGCCTCGATTTTTCTTGGTTGTCCACGCGGATGTGATACATCATCACCCAGCGACCAGCCCACGGATCAAAGATCACCTTGGGGTCAAACATAAAGTCGGAGATCCCCAGATAGTCGTTTATATCGCGGCGGAACAACTCATTCCCGCAGCTGTCATAGACCGCGAAGTCGTCGTTGGTTGCCAACACCTCGTAGTCATACCCGCGGGCCAAATCGGGGTCCGGTGGAGAGAGGCCGTTGGGACCTGGGCCTTCGAAGTTCTGCATCAGTGGCTGAGACTGGGGCGACTCAAGATCGTCAAACAGTGGTGCCCAATACCCCGATCCGTCTGGGATCCACGGATCAATCCCCGGACGCATCGGTCGGCCAGCCTCACGCTCTGGTTGAAGGATGGTGCCAGCAGGGAAGACACCATCGTAGGGGATGTGCACCGCTTCAATAATCGGTGACCACCCCATGCCCTCACCGGTGAGCGGATCAACGATTGTACCGGGGGTGTAGGTGCTGTTGACTCCCTTGTAGGCCGGCAGATTCTCCCGCGAAGGCGGTACCTGTACATTGGTTTGTGCAAACACCGTGCTCGCGCCAATCGAGAGTAACAACCCGGCAGCAACAAGCCCTGCCTGTGTGCTTCTCAACATATCTTTCATGATTGACCTCCTCTTGACTTTCTATCACCCGAACATGCCTCAGGCCGCAACTCTGTAGCCTGGCGGTGAATTATTGCAACGAAGGTATGAGAAACCTGGTCTCGGCTCGACTCCGGGCAGCACTCACGATAAGACTGTGCGCGTGACCCAAGCCCGAAATGTCCCACCTCGTACCGATGATACACGACCCTTCGTATCCTCCCAGCGAGAAATAAAGGATATAGCGGGTGAGTACTTGCGCCAATGCTGGTGATGCCGTTTTTCCAAGAATTTACGAATTATTATTGCCTAGAGGTTTGTTCTGGGAGGAGCAGTTCGATTGGATCAAAAAAGATGAAGAGGTGCTCTATGACGAACAAAGTGCATCCAGAAGCACATGGAGATCGCTGGAAGTCGTTGGCATACCCGGAGTTTCAGAGAGGATGAACTCGTCTGCAACAGCACGATCAAACCATCGCCATAGATCATCAAAGTAACCAGCAACATTGAAGATGCCCAGGGGCTTTATGTACCCGTGCAGGTGCAACTGCGACCAGGTCTGCATCTCGAACATCTCATCGAGTGTGCCCAACCCCCCGGGCAGCACGAGAAATGCTCCGGACAACTCTGCCATCTGCGTCTTGCGTTCGAGCATCGTCTCGACCTCGATCATCCGCTGCACGCCTTGGTGGGCGGCTTCCTTCTCGATCATCCACGAGGGGATCACACCGATGACTTCACCTCCAGCCTCGAGCGCACCGTCAGCGACTGCACCCATCATCCCCTTGCCTCCGCCGCCATAGACGAGCGTGATGCCGCGCTCAGCCAGGGCTGCCCCTGTTTCGCGGGCCGCCTCGACATACTCGGGGCGGTTGCCCGCACCAGAGCCGCAGAAAACACCAATTGCGCGCACAGGGTCGGGCATAGCTCAAAAATCCTCGAACCCGCCACGGGTTTCGTACTCGAAGTCGTGGAGTGTCTGCACCTCGTCGGCCGTCTTACTGCCGAGGTTGTTGAACCGGTCGATGATCGGGCCGGGGTCGGCAAACGCCAGCCCACCCATGAGCGCAAACTTGTGGGCGAGCAGGTCGGGAAAGTCGGCCGTCGTGTTGCGGGCGTGCCCGGCCGGGTACATCACGAGCCCCGAGTCGAGCGTCGCGCCGGCTTCGTCGGTGATGACGACACTCGTCGGGATGCCGTCGGGGTAGCGGCGGTCGTACTCCGCGCCGCCGTGGGCAAAGTCGATCCGTTCCATTATCGTCCGCGTGACGGGGTGGAAGACGGCCTCCTTGTTGTAATCGAGCGGGCCGAGCATGAGGCCCTTCCAGTCGGTCGGCTTGCCCGAAGCCCTGTTTTCAAGGGCCTTTCGCAAGAGCGTGGCGATGATGTAGGCCATCGAGTGGTCGGCACTCTGACGGGTTGTCGGGTTCTTCTTGGCCGGGTCGCCGATGATGCCGAAGGCCGGCTCATACGCCACGATTTCGATGGCCTTGATCTTTGAGCCGTCGGGGGCATCGAGAATGTGCGGATGCTTCTCGATGAGATCGACGACCGCCTGCACCGCCCCCGCGCTCTGGTGCTCATACAGCGCCAGCTTGATGTGCATGCCCATGATGGTGAAGTCGCTCCCCGCGCGCGCAAGCACGAGGTCAAAGGGCGAGGCGTCTTTCTGCTCGGGGTTGGTCTCGCCAGCGAGGTTGCCCTGCTTGTCGAGCAGCCCGAAGAACTGCCCAGGCCCCTCGAATGCCCGGAAAATGGCCTCGGGATTGCGGAAGATGTCGGCCGGTCCCTGGAACCCGGCCATGGAGCGCTTGACGCTGAGGATCGCAGCCTCGGTGCTGATGGCGGCACTGGCCCCCTTGGAATCGGAGAGTTGTTTGCCCGCGCGGATCGCTCGCCAAGGGATGTAGTGCGCGACGGTCATGCCGATGGCGCTCTCGATTTGTTCTGCGGTCGCGCCGACCATGGCACCGAAGACGCACGCCGAGGCGATCGCGCCGTGCACCACATGGTCGATCTTGTAGGTCTTGAGGCTGAACACCTCGGCAAGTCGCCCCCGGATCTCATCGTGGAGGACCATACCCAGCAGGGCTATCCGGCCGTCGGCTCCGAGCATCTGGGCCGCGGCGATGGGGACCGCGTAGAAGTCGTTATGCCCGAACTCGCCGGCCGTGTGCCCGCGGTCGGGGTTGTAGCCGAAGTTGGTGCCGTTGCTGTCCCACTCGCGGGCGGCTGCGCAGTTGGCGACGATCGCTTTTTCGCTCTTGACACGGACGCTCGACCCGAGGAGGGTCGCCCCGTGGTGTGCGCACTTGCCGAGCGGTTTGCCCGCACAGCCAGCGGGGACCGCATAGTCGAACGCCTCATTGCGCAGGACATTGGGAGCCACACACCCGAGGCCCAGGGCACTGATGCCGGTGAGGCAAGCGTCGGTGTAGAACTGGTTGGTCCGCTCGAGCACCGTCGCATCCGGCTCGCCCCGCTTGGTGGGCTCATCCGACATGAAGTCAATGGCATACTGGGCAAGCCCGAGGGCCTGGTTGGTCTCAGCGGAAAGAGTCACAAACTGCGCGTCACTGGGCATCGGGGGTCTCCAAAGTGGGTAGACGCGAAGAATAGCGCGGATCAGATCGTCAGGAGCGGGTCCTTGGGAGACGGATATCACTTCCCCTTTAACGCCCGACCTATCCCCTTGACGCTTGATCTCCTCCCTTTGACGCCTGACCTGAGGTTCCTTCCTCTGACGCCTGACCTGAGGCTTTGCGAAGGTCAGGGTGAATCCACAACGCCCCACCCTCTTCCCCATGCGCCGCGATGTACTCGACAACCTTGCGGTAGTGCGCCCCATCCCGGGCCCGCACCAGGTGGCAGCGCTGTCCCCAGATGCGTCCGGGGAGTTCGTCTCGCACCGCGTGCGATGCAGCCTGTTTCGCCCGCCCGATCGACTCGCGCACATTGGTCGGCCCCGCCCGGACCAAGGCGTGGACATGGGTACGCATCACGGCGATGATCCTCGGTGGCTTCTCGAGCGCCAGCAGCTTGCAGCCCAGAGCATCGGCGATTGTCTGGCGCAAGTGGGAGGGAATCTGGACCTCTACAGGGCAAAGCTCGCGTGCAGCACGATAAAGGCCCGCATGTTCTCCAGGTGGCGGGGGTGCCTTGTAGTCCCCAGTCGAGTGGATGCGGTGGTCGTGGTCTCGAAAGCCGCGTGGGTCGCCCGGAAGCCAAGCGCCCCGGGTGGACCAGATGACATGCACCCAGTTGGACCAGTTGCGTCCCATCTCAGGGAGTGTAACGGGTTTGCCCTGACCTTCGCAGAGCCTCAGGTCAGGCGTCACGCAAAGTCTCAGGTCAGGCGTTGAGACAATCGCTTACTCACCTTCCCAGGTGCTCTTGACATGCAGTTCCTGCATCTGCTCGTCACTCACCTCACCCGGTGCGCCGCTCATCAGGTCGCCACCGGTCTGGGTTTTGGGGAAGGGGATGACATCGCGGATGTTGTCGGTACCACAGAGGTGCATGACGACCCGGTCGAGACCGAAGGCGATGCCGCCGTGGGGGGGGGCACCGAACCGGAGGGCGTCGAGCAGGAAGCTGAATTTTTCCGCTGCATCTTCGGGGCTGATCCCCAGCAGCGAGAAGACTCGCTCCTGCACTTCTTTGCGGTGGATACGGATGGAGCCGCCCCCGACTTCTGAGCCGTTGACGACCATGTCGTAGCCATCGGAGAGGATGGCCTCGATCGCGTCGCGGTCGTTGCCATCAGCCGCGAGGAAGGCCTCGATCTGGTCGGGTCGGGGTGCGGTGAAGGGATGGTGCAACGACTGGAACCTGCCGGCCTCTTCGTTGTATTCAAACATCGGAAAGTCGACGACCCAGAGGAAGTTCCACTTGCCCTCGGGGATCATGTCGAGGTCACGGGCGACCTTGATGCGGAGTTCGCCGAGTGCCTTGACGCAGGTGCCATAGCTGTCGGCTCCGAAGAGGACGCTATCGCCCGGCTCGAGCCCGAGGCGGGCGATCAACTCGGCTGCGACCGGCTCGACGAACCGGGCGATGCCCGTTTCGAGCCCCTTGTCGGTGCATTTGCAGACGGGCACGCCGCCTGCGCCGAACTGCTTGACGAACTCGGTGTAGCGGTCGGTCATCTTGCGGGTGAGCCTGGTGGCCCCGCCGGGCACGCGGATGGCGCGGACCACGCCCCGGTCTTTGGCGAGAGCTGTGGCAAAGACGCCGAAGTCGGTCTTGGCAGCAAGGTCGGAGATGTCGACGATTTCGAGGCCGAAGCGGGTGTCGGGGCGGTCGATGCCGAACCGGTCGAGACACTCGCGGTAGGTCAGCCGTTCAAACTCGGGCGCGTCGTAGTCGAGCACCTCTTTCCAGAGCCGCCGGGCGAACCCCTCCATCACCTGCATCACATCCTCGCGCTCGACAAAGGACATTTCGCAGTCGATCTGCGTGAACTCGGCCTGGCGATCGGCGCGGGGGTCTTCATCACGGAAGCATCGACAGATCTGCAAATACTTCTCACACCCTGCGACCATCAATATCTGCTTGAAGAGTTGCGGGCTCTGAGGCAGCGCGTACCACTCGCCCGGCTGGAGTCGGCTGGGGACGACAAAGTCCCGGGCTCCCTCCGGCGTGCTCTTGCAGAGGATCGGCGTCTCGATCTCCAAAAACCCCTGCTCATCGAAGTAGTCCCGCGTGAGCTTGGCGACCCGATGGCGGGTGCGGAGAATCTGCTGCATCTTCGGGCGGCGGAGGTCGAGGTAGCGGTACCGCAGACGCATCTCTTCGCCGGGCATGTTCTCTTCGTCACTGGGGAGGAAGGGAAGTTTGTCAGTTTTGCTGAGCAGCTCGATCTCCTTGACGACGACCTCGATCTCGCCGGTATCGAGCTTGGGGTTTGGGCCGCCTTCGCGTGTGCGGACGATGCCGGTGGCTGCCACCACATCCTCGTTGCGGAGTTTGTCGGCAACCGCAAGGACAGTCTGGCTCGAGTCCTCGGTGTCAAAGACGAGCTGGGTGAGGCCCTCACGGTCGCGGAGGTCGATGAAGACGAGCCCGGAGCCGTGGTCACGGTAGGCGTTGACCCACCCGGCGAGGCTGACGGTTTGGCCGATGTGCTCGGTGCAGAGCTTGTTGCAGTGGTGGGTGCGGGTAGACATGCGGGGCATTCTCCAAGAGCGAGGGAAAGTGGGGGGGAGTATAGGAGGGGGTGGTTGCTCAGCAGTCAAGAAAAAACGGCCGGAGCCCGGGCCGTTTGCACCAGTGGGGCGGGCGTCTCGCCCGCCCGTGGGTGATGTCGAGGGATATTTGCGCGCGGGCGAGACGCTCACGCTACTGATTTATCAGGTATAACCTACGCGGCTTCGCGGGCTTGGTCCGAGTCGCTGGTGCCCTTGAGCATGGAAGAAATGATGGTGTTGATCGCGATGGTCCAGTCTTCCTCGATCTGAGGTGTCCAGGCCGGGCCGGAGACGGTCGCCATTGCCGAGAGCAGGGCATCGCTCATTATTGGGTAGTAGTCGGGCTTAACGCCGCTGTCCGCGTGCTCACCCCCCATCTCCATGAGGTGCTCCTCGACGGTAGCGAAGTTCTCGAGGCTCTTAACAATGAGTCCCAGAGCAACCGACATCTGCATTTTATGTGTGGTCATATCCTCCGGGAACATCGCCCGGGCGTGGGGGCAGAGGCTGAACAGTTTTTTGTAGACCAAATCCGTCAGAGCCTCTTCGTGTTGTGTGATGGTCTTGAAGCTCTCTTTGATCCGTTGTTTGCGTGCTGCGTCCATTGCGGGGGTGCCTTTCATGCGTGCCGGGGGTATCGTGCTTTGTGTACTATTGTTCTTCATCGGCCGGGCATTCCCGAACCTTTGTCTGATACAACCACTATGCCAAGACCAGGAAGGAGAGACCGCACCAGTCAGAGTAGTTTAATGCTTTCGGTTCTTAAGAAAGGGTTTCCCCTTGCGTTTTGTCTACGGGCTCTTGCTGCTTACCCATAAAAATGACCGGGCATATTTGCCCAGTCGTAGTTGAATCGGGTTGTGTCGGGTCGGGTGTTCAGGCAGCCGTCCGGAGCTGTCCCCGGCTTTCGGCTCCCTTCATCATGACACCCGCGATCGCGGTGATGGCTGCTGTCCAGTCCTCCTGGAGCTGGGGTGTCCAGATCGGGCCGGCAAGCTCAGCCATTGCCCCCAGCAGGGTCTCGGCGACCACCGGGTAGTGCTCGGGCTGGGTGCCATAGCCTTGGTGCCTCGCGCCCATCTTCATCAGGGGCTCTTCAAGAGAGGCGAAGTTGTCGATGTTCTTGACAATCAGCGCAAGCGAAGTCAGCAGGTGCATCTTCTGCGTGCTCATATCGTCTGGGAACATCGATCGCACCTCGGGGTGGTCGTTGAAGAGGTTCTTGTAGAACAGCTCGATCAACGCCTCTCCTTGCGGTGCCAGGGCGTTAAAGCTGTCCTTGATCCGTTGTCTGCGTGCTGCGTCCATCTGATGACTCCTTCCGTTGTCGTTGCAGGTCTTTGGAACTTGACCCGGAAGCGTTGCTCATCGGAAACCACAGAAACCCGGAATACCGCGGGAGTGAAGCCTGTCGCACACCGGTACTTCTCTCCCCGTCCAGCCCACAGAGATTCGCAAAGTCGGGCTTCTCGGACGCTCACGGGGGCTCTGGCCATCGTTTTCACTTGGGCAGATTGCTCTGAGGCTTCAGTCCGAAATCCAGTCTGAAAAACCTCTTCCACTCCGAGGCAGATTCCTATAGACTAAGAGTCGTGAATCTTGGTACTCCACACGGCGTGTGGCCGGGGTGGGTTTCAATCGCTCGAAACAGCACTGGAGGATGAGTATGCATCTGAAGAGAATTCTTGTCGCGGCAGGTGCCGCACTGACCATTTGCTCGGCAGCCGCACTGGCTGCTCCGGGCAACGACAAGCTCCGCGCGGACCTGCCACAGGTTCTTGCCGAGACGATGCCTGGTGAGCTGGTCCCCATCACCATCATCATGCACGAACAGGCCGACCCCTTCGACATCAACGAGCTCCGCACGATGTCCAAGGACGACCGTCGCGAACATGTCGTTGGTATCCTCCAGCAGGTCGCAAGCAACACCCAGGGCGGCGTGCTCGATATTCTCGCTCAAGCCCAACAGACCGGTGAAGCGGCCAACATCAGCAGCCTCTGGCTTGCCAATGTGGTCATCGCCCATGTCAGCCCCAATGTTGCCTATCGAATCGCTGCACGCAACGATGTGGCATACCTCAACTATGACCGCCCCATCGGTGACGAGCTCTTCCCCGTCGAGCCCGAGCTTGATCTCGGAGGCGAAGGCGGCCTCCTTGCCGGTATCGAGTGCGGTGTCGTCGCCATGGGTGCTCCCGATGCCTGGAATGCCGGGTACACCGGTGCAGGCATTGTCGTCGGCATGATCGACACCGGCACCTGCATCACCCACCCCGATATCGCCAACCAGCTCTGGACCAACCCGGGCGAGATCGCCGGGAACAACATCGATGACGATGGCAACGGCTTCATCGATGATGTCCACGGCTGGAGCTTTGATGGCGGCGGCAGCAACAACAACATCAATGACACCAACGGCCACGGCTCGCACACCGCGGGCACCGTCGCTGGTGACGGCACGCAGGGCACGCAGTCAGGCATGGCACCCAATGCAGAGATCCAGACCATCAAGTTCTGGAACAGCTTCTCGGGTGAATCTGCTGCATGGAACTGCATGCAGTATGGTGCCGCCAATGGTGCCGATGTCGAGTCCAACTCCTACGGCTGGCCACACTCCATGAACCCTGACCGCTTCACATGGCGCACCGTCACTGAAAATGTCATGGCTGCGGGTGTCGTGCTCGTCTTTGCCGCTGGCAATGAGGGCTCGTGCTGCGGTGTTGACAGCACCCGTACCCCCGGCGATGTCCCCGACATGATCACCGTCGGTGCGACAGACTGCAACATGAATATCGCCAGTTTCTCAAGCCGTGGCCCGGTCACATGGCAGAATGTGGCCGGCTTTAACGATTGGCCCTATCCTCCCGGAAAGCTCAAGCCCACCATCTCGGCCCCAGGTGTCAGCACCGTCTCGCACAGCCTCTGCAGCGGCTACAGGACTCTCTCGGGCACCTCGATGGCAACGCCCCATGTTGCCGGGTGTGTCGCGCTCATGCTCGAAGCCAATCCCAGCCTTGACCACTGGGAGATCAAGCAGATCCTCAAGGACACCTCGATTGATCGTGGCACCTCAGGCCCCGACAACACCTACGGCGCAGGCTTTGTCGATTGTTGGGCAGCTGTCCAGGCCGCTGCCGACGCTGGTTGTCCCGCCGACTTTAACGGCGACGGGCAGGTCAACACCAAGGATGTGCTCGACTTCCTCAACGCATGGAACGCCCAAGACCCCGATGGCGACTTCAACGGTGACGGGGTCTTCAACAGCCGCGATGTGCTCGCCTTCCTCAATGCCTGGAACGCCGGCTGCTAAAAGCCCTCGCTAACTCTCCGCTTACAAAAACAAAGCCCAGCCATCCACATGGCTGGGCTTTTTCTTTTGTATACCAAACAAGAGGCCTGGGCGTTTTACATCTCAACAACCATCGCCACACTGTTCCCCCCACCAAGGCATAGCCCGACTAGCCCGCGCTTCGCCCCGGTCCGCTTCATCTGGTTGAGCAGCGTCACAAGGCAGCGTGCCCCGCTCGCCCCGATCGGGTGCCCAAGCGCAATACCACCCCCAGCGATATTCACCTTCTCCTCGCTGATTTCCAGGGCCTTGAGGTTGCAAAGCGCCTGAGCAGCGAACGCCTCGTTGAGCTCAAAGAGGTCGATGTCTTCGATCCCGACCCCGGCCTTCTCACACGCCTGCCGCACGCCGGCGATGGGTGCCTTAAAGATGTCCTTGGGGTTCACGCCGCTGGTCGCAGAGGTGACGATCCTCGCAATCGGCGCCAGCCCCAGTTCGCTCGCCTTGCGCTCGCTCATCACGCAGACAGCCGCCGCACCATCCGAGATCTGGCTGGCATTTGCCGCAGTGACCGTACCCTCTTTGCCGAATGCAGGCCTCATCTTCGCAAGCCCCTCAGCCGTCGAGTTGCCCCGGATGCCCTCATCAGCCGACACCCCCCCCTCAGGCCCCGGCACCTTTCGATTTCCTACCTGTGCACCCGTCAACGCCACGATCTCATCGGCAAACCACCCTTCCTCGGTGGCCTTGGCAGCCCGCTGGTGGCTCTGCGCAGCAAACCGGTCCTGCTCTTCAC
>JAJRZG010000015.1 GCA_024275365.1 Planctomycetota bacterium
GCCCAGGCGTCTGGATCGTTCTGTGCTGCTCGCACAAACGAGGGCACTCCCAGCACAACCCGCTCTGGCCGATGGTCGAGGTCTTCGTGAAACAACTCGGTCGGCCTCGTGGAAGAGGTCGCATCATGCGGGTCCTGTCCACCCATAACAGAAAGACAGAGCGCACAATCCTCGACCGTCGCCCCCATCGGCCCGATCTGGTCGAGGCTCGACGCATACGCCACGAGCCCATATCGGCTCACCCGGCCATAGGTCGGCTTGAGCCCGACGATGCCGCAGAATGCTGCCGGTTGACGGATCGAACCGCCGGTATCAGAGCCCAACGCCAGAGGCACCATCCCGGCTGCCACTGCTGCTGCGCTGCCGCCCGAGCTGCCGCCGGGGACGCGGGTAATGTCTCGCGGATTCCGTGTCGATCCAAAGGCCGAGTGCTCACACGACGAGCCCATCGCAAACTCGTCGAGGTTTGTTTTGCCGACAACAACCGCCCCAGCCTTAAGTAGTCGGTCGAGCGCGGTCGCGGTGTAGGGCGATCGGTAGCCCTCGAGCATTCGGCTCGCGCAGGTCGTGTGGCCTTGGTCGAGGCAGATGTTGTCCTTGACCGCAATCGGGACGCCGGCGAGCGGGCCGAGGGGTTCACCACGGGCACGGGCCGCATCGATCTCGGCTGCGCGCACAAGGGCGTACTCCTCGAATATCTCAAGAAAGGCGTGCAGCTCGGCATCCCCAGCTGCGATTCGGCCAAGCGACTCGCGCACAACTTCCGTAGCCGAGAGTTCCCCCCGACGCACGCTCGATGCGATTGCCGACGATCGCCATTGGTTCACATGTTGCCCCGGGGTCAGTTTCCCGGTTGTGACAGTCTGGTGAGTTCAGCGGCAACATAGCCACCGAGCACCTCGCCGTCGTCCATGTCGATTGCCCAGTCGGACAGGTCACTGACAGGGACCGTGACCTCTGCACCTTTCTGGAGACTGACCTTCTTGGGGTAGCCCTCGACATTGCCGGTGATTTCGTTCTCATCGGCCTTGCTGACAGCGATGGTGATGTATTCGGTGCCCTGGTAGTACACCTCAACAGTCGCGACATCGAAGACTGTTTTGGACTTGAACGCCTTGAGGAAGTCGGGATATGTCGCACGAGCCTGCTCGCGGGCAGCTTCAAGGCGTGGGTCATTGTCTCCGACCTTTGTCCACCCGTCTTTGTCGCCACACCCAACGAGAGTCACGACTGCAAGCAACGCGATGACTGTCAATGCCAGAATCTGTTTCATGTTTGATACTCCTGCCTTGGGGCCGACCAGTTGTCGGCCTGTGTGCTGTTGGACTACGCCCCGGTGCCCTCGCTCGTGTCACTCTTCAAGACCCCGGGCACGCTGAAATAGGGAGGCTCCGCTCCTTGGGCGAGCCCCATCACCAGATCATTGGCTAGCACCGGACCCGGCTCATCTGCTGCGAGGCGGTTTGCTTGTGAATTTGGGCGGGAAGTTTTCTGAGAATCGGGCTCAGACCCCCCGCCCAGGCTCTTGCCTGCACCCTCGCCGACATGTGTCAGTGGCTCAACCTTGGCGAGATCCAACTCGATGAGCCTCTGGACATACCCCAGAACAACTCCGAGTTCTTCCCTGTACCCCTCGATCTCGCCATCTGAAACCGCGAGCCGGCTAAGTCGGGCAATGCGGTAGATGTCTTCGCAGGTGAGATCGGGCATAGGCAGAGTGTAGTGGATACACCACGATGAAACCGGGCGGGTACTCAACCGCGCTCGGGAGAAGTTCGTATTGTTGTGTATGGAGTCACGCCCCACACGACGATCGTGCATCCGCTGGCTGAGAAATCCGGTGGCATCGGTTCTGTTGTTTGGAGTGCTGGTTGGTGATGTCTTTACGCTGCCGGGCGGGCCGAGAGGGTCCACTGTTGGTCAAGTCGTCGAGCGAGCGTTCTCTACCCCTAGAATATGGAATTATCCACAAAACGATATCTACATTCTTAAAGAATCTGGCGGTTTACGAGTAATCAACCCTGAGACAGAAAGCTGGGGCGAACTTGCCGATGCCTTGTATTCTGGAGAAACACCCGGCGTGGTATGTAATCTCATTCACGCTGTGAATACTCGTGGCTTTTGGTCGATGACTTCCAAACGCACAATCAGGGGTATCCGCATCGAACCACTCGGTGGCCAGTGGACCGAGCAAGAACTCGCTGACGCACGGGCTGCACTCTTTGGGGAACAATCGCGTACACTGCCGAGTTGGGAGTGGATAGAGGGCTTTGAGGATGTTGCAGCCGAAGATGTCGTCACAACCCGTATCCTCTGGGGCGGCATCGTACACAACGCCTTTGCGCTCACAATCCTGAGTGGGCTTCTGTATTCATTCACGGGTTGGCCCTCGTGGTTTGCGTCGAGGTCGAGGAAGTCCCGCCGCATCGCTCGGGGGTGCTGTCCTTCTTGCGGCTATGACTTGCAGGGCCTGACGACAACAACATGCCCCGAGTGTGGCATCGATTCAACGATGCAGGTGTAAATTGTGTGCTGCATCCCTTTGCATTTATGATGTGCGTTCTGTTTCTCCAAGCCTTGTGCACAAGCTCGGGTTTGTGGATGCCAACTGTCACGGACATACCCCAAACTCGTGCGCGCACACAGGGTTTGTAGAAACATATAAGTTGTTCTCGTCGTGCGTATCATTCGATACCTATTGGTCCCTTGTTTGCCCTCAAAAACCTCTCCTTTTTATTGAGGACCACGCCTCGAGTTGGAGTATACTTGCCCTGTGCTTTGCCAGATGGTGGCCAGGGCACACAGTGCAACTCGGACTACGGAGGATGTCTATGCCGAATCGTCGCATTGGATTTACGCTCATCGAACTCCTGGTCGTCATCGCGATCATCGCGCTACTTATTGGCATTCTCCTGCCGGCACTTGGCAAGGCCCGCACCGCTGCCAACAGCGCAAAGAGCCTCTCGAACATGCGCTCGTTGAGTCAGCTCATGTTTGTCTACACCAACGAGAACAAAGATGAATGGCTCAACCCGTTTGACAAGGACACCACGCCCTGGAATGGTATTGAACTGCCTGAGTTGCCGGGCCAGTTCTGGAGTTATCGCAACAGCGAGCGAGCGACCGAGGTCTTTGGCACCCAGTTTGCCAGCCTCCTGATGCACTATGCTGATGGGAAAAACGGTTCGATGTTTTCTGAGGTACAGTTTCACCCCAGCGACAGACTCCCCCTCCAACGAACCCGCGACCAGCTCGAAGGTACTCAGGGTGTGGACCACTTTATTGCTGACGGCTCGTACTGGTATCCCCCGACTTTCTGGCTTGCCCCCGAGCGGTACAAGGACGACACGCTTGTTGCGGTGACCAGCGACCACCTCAGGCGGAACCGCATCTCGAATGTCACACTCCCAGCCTCGAAGGTACTGATGTTTGAGCGGTTTGACTTTTCACAGAGCAAACGGCTCGCAGCCTCGGGTGGCTCGGTGAGTGAGTTTCCACAGTTTAACAACCCCGCTGCCCGCACTCGGTATGTCTCGGCTGATGGCAGCGCGGGCAGGGTGGAGATTTCTGATCTGGTCAAGCTGAGCACATCCTCTATCGACCGCGTTGCGAGGGCTTTTACGCCGTCGGGGCTCTGGGATCCGCCGTTTACGCTCTTTCGGCACTGGGGCATGAATAATGATCCCTTTGAGAATGGTCGGAGGGACACCATCGCCCACCCGGCATGGTTCTGGGCGACCCGTGACGGCCTCAAGGGGCGAGATATCTATACGCGATAATGTGGGTTCTGTTCTCCACATGAGTTCTTGTGTGTTGGGTCTTTCGAGCGACTTTCTTGATGTCCGGTTGCATCCTGAATCTCATACGGATCACACACAACTTGTATGCGTCTTTACGAGCCCTGTGCGCGAGCACAGGGTTAGGTTTCGCTATAAAAAACGACTATTCGTGATCCCGAGCTTGCGCTCGGGGTTCGTAAAGACACTTGCGAACTCTTTGCAAACTGCAAGTTGTATCAACTGGCATCCGTCTGTGTCACTCGTTGTACAGCCCGATTCCCGATCACATAGAGCACGCCGAACACGACAACCACCGACACGATGCCACCGATTTTGAGCCACATCGGTTTGTGGATGCTCTCATCAAACGACTCTTGGAGTTGCATCCCAAGCCAGACCGCGATCGCTGTGCGGGGGGCCATGCCGACCGCTGTCCCGATGATAAAGATTCGTTTGGAAACACCAGTTGAAGCCATCACAAGATTCGTGATGGCAAAGGGTGAGTTGGGTGGCACGCGGAGCAGTGTCACGATCCCCAGCGTCTTCCAGAAGCCATGCCCGATGAGAGCGTCTCGCACCGCCTGGGCCTTGGTGTTCTCGGCGATCAACCGCTCAGCCCGGTCGTTGCTTGCCAGCCGTGAGGTGATGTAGCCGACGATCGCCGCACCCGTGATTCCCGCCAGGGCTGCTGGGAAGCCCAGAACCAACCCAAACGCCCACCCGCCGAGCAACGCCTGGGCATAAGTCGGCAAGAGCCCGAACCCCGCGCTCATGAGAAAGATCGTCACATAGAGCACAAGCCCGAGCCCCTGGTTGGCCTGGAGCCATTCGGAAATCGACCCGATGTTGGCCAGGAGCAGAAAGCCACCGAGGGCGGGGACTGCTGCCCAGGCAATCGCCAGATAGCCGGCCGGGCCGAGCCGACGGAAGACCTCACCGAGGCCCATCGTCTCTTCGGTTTCGTTCGACTCGATCTGGACGGATTCTTGTTGTTCTTTCGGTTCGTGCATGAGGCAAGAGCATAGTGCCCATCATGGAATCTTGTGGTGCAGGCTTCCCGCCTGCGTAGGTTCTGCTGGTGTGCAAGGCTGGAAGCCTGCACCACAAGCTGATACCATCGCCCTCGAATCGGCCACATCGCCCGCCACACCACCACCCAGCCAGGGCGAGAGCCCGGTGCGGAGATTTTTTCACAATGCTCCCCAAACCCCCACCCCGCGAAACCTCGCTCGGCTTCCTCTTCCTCCCCCCCTTCCGCGTGCAGGGCATCTCGATTGCGGGCGAAGTCACTTGTATTCAGATCCCCGAACTCGATGTGTGCTTTGATATGGGCTCGTGCCCGCGGGCGGCACTCTCGAGCAAGTATGTCGCGCTCTAGCATGGGCATATGGACCATGTCGGGGGGCTCGCCTACTACTGCTCGCAGCGCCGCTTCCAGGGCATGGGCACCGGAACGATCATCTGCGATGCGCGGATCGCCCCGGCTGTCCGAGGCATGCTCGATGGGTACCACGCGCTCGAGCAGCAAGAGACCCCTTACGACATCATCACCATCGAGCACGATCAACAGATCAAGATCAAGAACAACACCTCGCTTCGCGGGTTTTATACCGATCACACCGCACCGTCGATGGGGTATTGCATCGTTGAGCACCGCACCAAGCTCAAGCCTGAATACACCGACCTGCCTCAGGAAAAACTCAAAGAACTCAAAAGCCGAGGCGAGGAGATCACTCGCGATCTTGAGATCCCGTTGATTGCGTATCTTGGTGATACGGCTGCCGGGCCTCACCTGGTGCGCGACGATGTGCGCAAGGCGAAGATCATCATCACCGAATGCACTTTCTTTGATCCCGGTCACAAGGGGCGGGCCAAGATCGGCAAGCACCTCCACGCCGACGATATCGCCGAGTGGCTTCGGGTTGCGGAGTGTGAGGCGATGGTGCTCGTGCATGTCTCTCGCCGGACGCACATGGGGGAGGCTCGGTCGCAGCTCGCCCAGGCCCTGGGTGGCGAGAACGCCGAGCGGGTGCTTTTCCTGATGGACTTTCGCTCCAACCGCGAGCGGTATGAGAAGCAACTCGCTGAGGCGGGAGTGGAGCCCGCCCGACGGTGAACCCTGTTTTTGCTGTATAAACCGCCTTTTCGAGATCGGCTGTTGACAGCGGGGCCTTGCTCGATTACTTTTGCGTGGTTCTGTTGTGCCTTGTGGACCGTGCCCGACCGGGAGGCCCGGCCACATCAAAAAACTCTCCCTGTGTACCCCCCCTGGGTTGCAGCTTTAAAAGGTTGTCAGACCGATGACCAACCCCGATCGCAAGGTCTGGGATGATGTGCTTACGCACCTCCGTACACACCATCCCACGCTGTTTCGCAAGTGGTTTGAGGACGAACTCGAGCCACTGCCGCTCTCGGGCGGGACGCTGCCGGTGCGCACCAGATCGTCGGTGCATCGCGTCTACCTGAATCAAAACTGCCTTGACCAGTTTAATGATGCGATTCGGAGTATCACCGGCGCACTCCTGAGTGTCCGCTTCCTTGAGCCGGGCGAACGGGTAAAGCCATCAGCGAGGGTTGTTGTCGATCATGGAGCATCTCAGGGGAGTGTCGCGTGTACCGAGACTTCGTTGTCTGTCAATCCTGACTATGGATTTTTGTCGTTTGTTGAGGGTCCAACCAATCGCTTTGCCCGTGCCGCAGCACAAGCTGTAGCGGATGCACCTGGGCATTAATACAACCCCTTGTTTATCCATGGCGATGTCGGGCTTGGGAAGACCCACCTGCTCCAAGCGATCTGCCTTGCTGTCCGCGAGAAGAATCCCGGGGTGTCGCTCTGCTATCTCTCAGCGGAAGGGTTCGTCACCCAGTTTATCGATGCCGTCAAACGCGGTGGCATGACAGACTTTCGGCACCGATTCCGCGATGTTGATATCCTTATCATCGACGACATCCAGACTCTCGGCACCAAAGGGCAGACCCAGGAAGAGTTCTTTCACACCTTCAACAGCCTCTATCAGGCCCAGAAGCAGATTGTGCTCTCCTCTGATGCAGCTCCTGAGTTGATTCCTGATCTTCAGAAGCGTCTGGTCTCGCGGTTCAAATGGGGGCTGGTGACGCAGATCGAGGCCCCCTGCTTTGAGACCCGCACCGCGATACTCCAGAGTAACGCCCAGCTCCGGGGCATCAACCTCCCGCTTGATGTTGCCAGCTACATCGCCCAGGCAATCGATACCAATATCCGTGAGCTTGAAGGCGCAATTGGCACGCTCCAGATTCACGCATCAGTCGATGGTAGTGAGATTAACCTCGACCTTGCCCGGCGAATTCTCACGGGCTCTCCCAGCAGGCCCAAGAAAGCCCGCCATATCACCATTCAGACCATCGTGGACGCGGTAACCGAGTTCTATGGCATTCGGCTCAGTGAGCTGCAATCCAAACGCCGGGCCAGGTCGGTGACGCTGCCCAGACAGGTCTGCATGTTCTTTGCCCGAAAGTTCACACAGCACTCGCTTGAAGAGGTCGGGCGCTTTTTCGGAGGGCGAGACCACACGACAGTGATACACGCGGTCCGCATGGTGGAATCCCGCCGAGATGCTGATCCCGAGTTTGATGCAGATGTGCGAACACTCGAAGCACAGCTTCAACCCATGCCCGGTCCAACCAAAGTGCTTACATAGTGAGTGTGTTTGTGCTGCACAAGTTTCCACAATGGGTGTGGACAACCTGTGGCAATGCGCTCGGAGACAATCGAAGAAGCGTGATGGGAAGTGCACGGCCATTGGCTCGGAAGACCCAAGCACAGCCCCCATGCCACTGGCCGAGCGCTCCTGGCAGGAACCGACAGCCTGCATCACTGCTGCATGATTCATCTAACTCTTTGCTCAACAATGAGTTGTGCGCCATTCTCCAGAAAAATCCACAACCGACAGGCGGTACTACGAGTGATATGAATATCTATTCTTTCTACAGGGAAGAGGGAATCCAACAGACAGGGTCTGGTGTCTGTTGATCGATCCGGGAGTCTCTTGGGTTCATCATCTGGAGAGATTGGAAGCCCGGGTGCTGTGTGGAAAACCATGGTAGGAGTCTTTCTTTGCGAATGGATAGGGAGTGGCATGCTTTGCCACGGATGGGGCTCAGGGCTCTTGGGAACCCCGCAGCCCCTCTCGGGGCAGATGGATACCAAGATTACCTCCCACGGGTTCCGCTTTGCCTGTTGGGCTCCGTTTCATCCGCTGCTACGGTTCTGCGCCCCGTCGGGGCTGTGCGTTTGCGTCTGCGCTTCTTGAAGAACTCCTTCAGCAGGCGGCTGCATACCTCGGCCTCGACACCTGTGATGAGGTCGCAGCGGTGGTTGAGTCGGGGGTCGGTGGTGATGGCAAAGAGTGATCGGCAGGCCCCGGCCTTGGGATCGTCTGTGCCATAGACCACTCGGCCCACGCGGGCGTTGACAAGCATCCCGGCACACATGGGGCAGGGTTCAAGGGTCACAACAACGGTGCAGGTGTTGAGCCTCCAGTCGCCGAGCACCCGCGCCGCCTCTCGCACCGCGATCAGCTCGGCGTGGGCGGTGGGGTCGTGGTCGCCCTCGCGGGTGTTGTGTGCCTCGGCAAGCACACGGCCGGTCGAGGTCTCATAGACCACTGCACCGATCGGGACTTCGCCACCCTCAGCGGCCAGGCGGGCGAGTGTGATCGCACGGGTCATCATCTGGCGGTCGATCTCTGTTGCGTTGCTGGTGTTGTGTGATGTTGTCGCGCGTGGGCGAACCAGTGACGCGAGCCGACCAAGCACCCCGGCACGCACGCGGGATGGGGTACGGCTATTCATCGCCTGCGTCCGGACCTTCCTTGCTTTGTGTGCGCCCAAAGCCCTTTGAGACCCGCTCGGCAGGCAGGACTCGGTGCAGAAGCACGCCAAACTCAAAGAGGATGTAGAGCGGCCCGGCGAGCAGCAGCATCGACAGCGGATCGGCGGGGGTGAGAATGGCTCCGGCGACCACGCTTCCCATGGCGACCTGTTTGCGGTATTTGAGCAGGTTGGTTGGCTCGATGAGTCCGACCCACCCGAGCAGCAGCACCACGACCGGGGTCTGGAACCCAAGGCTGAACGCCAGCGCGAGCGAGAGAAACATCTTGGTGTACTCGGCGACCCGGTATTGCTGCAGGATGCCGGTGGATTTGGTCATCGGGGCCGAGAGGACATCGACGCTTCCCTCTTCTGCACCGATGGTTGCCAGACGCCACTCCTTGCGGTCGGCGTTGTACCAGATTTGACCGGGGATGATGGTTTCCGGATCGGCAGTCAGCGATGGCACCGAGGGGAAGACTGTCCCTTCGGGGACCGGTGCGGTGATGATCTCCGGGCCTGAGACCGAGGTTCCAAAGGCAATAAAGAAGGCGAGCACGATCGGCAGCAGCAGCTTATAGAGAAATACGATGGCAGTGGTGGTCAGGATGGCACTGAGTGGCAAGAGGATGTAAACGAACCGCCGCTCGTTTTTGTGCAGCCCCGGGGCGACAAAGAGCCACCCCTGAAAGAGGATCCACGGGCTCCCGACAAGGATGGTGACGACGACCGCGAGCTTGAGCGCGGTCATGAAGGTCTCGATCGGGCTTGTCTGGATGAGCTGGGCGTTGAGGTCGGCGTTGCGGAGGGCCTGCTCGACTGGATCGATCACAAACCCCAGGAGTACGCGAGAAAAGGAGACCGCGATGATGAGGATCGGGAGCACGCCGAGGATCGAGAAAATCATCCGCTTGCGCAGCTCTTCGAGGTGGTCCCCAAAGGGCATGACCGCGTCCATCAGCATTTCAGCAGGAGGTTTTTGTTCGGGTGTCGGCATGGGTGGAACAGGGGAGGGTTTTGGGTCGTACGCCGGGGACGATAGGTAGAGGGAGAGTTTCTGACGGGGTTTTGCGTGGAGCGCATCTAGAGATTGCAGAACAGGGCTTTGGCGGATTATGGCTGAGCACGGTGAAGCACATCCCGGGGCTGACGAGACTCGGCTTGCTGAGGCGGCTATCGCTCGTGAGAGCGACGCTGTACGGCTTCTCTGGGATCGGTACCGCCGATGGGTGGCGGCGATCCTCTTGGCCTACAAGCCCCGGGAGGTTGAGCTGGAGGACCTGCTCCAGGAGGTCGCGATGACCTTTGTCCGGCGGATTGGTGAACTGCGAGACCCCGAGGCTCTCCGACCCTGGCTCCGGTCGGTCGCCATCAACACTGCCCGGCTTGCTGGGCGAAAGCAGACGACTTTCCGCAAGCACAGCAGGGGGCTTGGGCTGATGGTCGAGCAGGAAGGCGATCGATCTCGAACGCCGGATGTTGATATCGCGAGGCGAGAGGACGCGCGGCGGCTGCTTGACCTGGCGATGGAGCTGCCCGAGGGGTACCGCGAGCCGTTACTTTTGCGGTGCGTGCAGGGGGCAAGTTACCGGGAGATCGGGCGAATTCTCGGGTTGCCCGAGACGACGATCGAGACCCGAATCGCTCGGGGTCGGCGGATGCTGCGAGAGAAGGCGGCGTTGCAGGAATCGGCAGCGAGACGGGGGCGGGCGATGCACCCGGGATCGGGGACCGAGGCAAAGAAGAAGGACCAAGGGAGAGACTCATGACCGGGATCGACCGTGACATCCTGATAACCCGAGTGCTTGATGGCGAGGCAACGCCGGAAGACTGGGCTGCGTTCCGTGCGATGGCCGGCCGTGATCCGACGATCTGGTCTGAGCTTGCTGATGCTCAGCAGGACCGAGCCGATCTGATGATCGCGGTTGCTGGGGCGATTGCGATCGCGGACCGCGTTGAAGCACCGCTCGAGATTCATATCGGTGAACGGCTCAACGCCCGTATCCGGACCGGCGTTGCGTGGCTCGGCTGGGCAGCAGCAGCGATGCTGGCGATTGGCGCGCTGACTGGAGGGACCAACCTGTTCAACAACACGCCGGGGCAGGGTGTGCAAGGTACACAAGAGGCGGGTTTGTTCCGGGTGAATACGCCCGAGGATGCCATGCAGCTTTATCTGAACAAGGGTCAGGAGGCTGGGAGCGTGCTTGGGGAGATGCCCGAGCGGGTGTTGCTCAGTTCTGAGGTTGGACCCGA
>JAJRZG010000172.1 GCA_024275365.1 Planctomycetota bacterium
GATGTGTTGTATCGGTGGGTGGACCCGAGGATCGAGTAAGAAGTATGCTCGCCCCGTGGCACACGAGCACCGAAACGATCAAGAGCTCATCGAAGCGATCCGGGCTGGTGATGCCTCGGCCTTCGAGTCGCTCTACCTCCGCCACCGGGATTGGGCCTTCCGCGTCGCCCGAAGATTTACTCCCGACGACTCGCTTGCGATGGATGCCGTGCAAGAGACCTTTCTCTACCTCCACCGCAAGGGCCGCTCGCTTCGGCTCACCGCCAAGCTCACGACCTTCCTCTATCCCGTCCTCCGCCACGAGGCTCAGCGGGCAACACGAAAGGCCCGACGGCACCACGGCACACCGCTCGATGAGTCGGCCACAGCCATGAAAACGCCGACGGGGCCGGGTTCGAGAATGGGTCCGGGGGCTGGCCCCGACAGCGAGAGCCTCGCCGAACTCGAACGCGGGCTGGCGAGGCTGCCGGAAGCCCAGCGGGAGGTGCTGCTCATGGCCGCTGTCGATAGCATGACGCACGCCGAGATCGCCATTGCTCTGGGCATCCCGCTCGGAACTGTCAAAAGCCGACTCCACGCGGCATTGACAGCCTTACGAAGCAACGGGCGTTTGGTAGAGTACTTCGATCCCTAACCAACCGGCCCGCCTTTACGAACCCCGAGCGCAAGCTCGGAGGTCTTTGCATCTACGAGCCCCGAGCGCAAGCTCGGGATTCTTCCCCAACCCACTATCCGCCCCAACACCATCTGAAACCACCCGAGCTTGCGCTCGGGGCTCGTAAAGACAATCTCACCGAATCTTCCAGTTTCTCCGAACCAACCCACCCCCGCGTGCCCTTCACCTACCAGAGGCACGCTCCATGCACGACCACGAGCCATCCCATGACAACCCCACCATTCCCTCTGGCCTCGCCCACGACCTCCATCGGCTCGACGCCCGATCGCAACCCGCGTGGCCGAGTGTCGACCGGTTGCTGGCTGTTACACGAGTTGGGACGACCGACAGGGCAACTCAGCATGGACCGTGGCGATTGGTCGGGTGGTCGGCGGGCTTGGCTGCTGCTGCGGGATTGGCGGTCTCGGCGATGGTCTGGTTCGGGGGACCGGCCCCACAGGGGCCGGCTCGCGGGGAAGGGGTCGGGCTCGTGGCAGCGCCCGCTTCACCCGTCACCATGCTCGATGCCTACCGCCTTGCCCTCATGCTCGATCGCCACCAGACCCCACCACCCGCCTGGGACGCCAACGCCGACGGCCAGGTGACGCGGAGCGATATCGACGCCCTGACCGCCCGAGCCGTCAGCCTGCAGGAGGCGTCCTCATGAGCCGACTCATGCATACAGTCGCGCTCCTCCTCGCTACCCTCCTCGGCTGCGCAGCCATCGCCCTGGCCGCCACGCAGCCGACAGCAAACCAGGCCGCCCCCGACCAGCCCACGACTCCCGCCGACCCCACCGGCCCCCGATTCGGCTATGTCGATATCTTCATTGACTCAGGCGATATCCCCCTGGCTGTCTATCAGATCGAGCTGCAAGCAACCACCGGCGACATCCGCATCGTCGGCGTCGAGGGCAGCGACTCCCCGGCCTTTGCCACCCCCCCCCACTACGACCCGGCTGCCCTCCAGGACGGCGAGCGCATCGTGCTCGGGGCGTTCAGCACCCAGCCCGACCTGCCCCTCGGCAAGACCCGCATCGCCCGCGTCCACCTCCGCATCATCGGCCCGCCGCCGACGCTCGCCCTCTCCCTCACCGTCGCCGGCGACGCCGACGCCAACCCGATCGACGCGAAAACCTCCTTCACCACGACATTCCAGACCCAGAACGGGAGCAACCCATGAAGCGGTGGTATCTGCTTATTTCGCTGATCGTCTTCCTCGCTGTCGCGTTGGTGCTTGTCTCCATCGGAGCGTGTTCTTCTGCGAACACTCGCAGCATGAAGAGCTATCTCATGGCAGAGAAGCTGGCTTCTCCACCACCGGGTCTCACGAACTCCATCGGTATCTGGTCAGCAGCCAGTGCCTCACGACCGCTTGCCTTTGGTCAGCAACTCGCGAAGAAAATGGCCGCCATCCCCGGCTCTCTTCCCTCTCTCGAAAACGAAATCTGGATCATCCAGAAACCCGCCAACTGGGACACCCCACCCAAGTCCGACGACACCCCCGGTTCGGGCAGTCTGCTGGCGGGCTTTGCCCCCGACACCCCCGCCGACAAGCTCGTGCCCGTCCCCCTCAAGCACACGGCCGTGCGCGCGCATGTCGGCGGCCTCATCGCCTCCACCATCGTCACGCAAACCTTCGAGAACCCCTACGACCAAAAGATCGAGGCGGTCTATGTCTTCCCACTGCCACAAAACGCGGCTGTCAACGAGTTCATCATGACGATCGGCGAACGCCGCATCCGAGGCATCATCCGCGACAAGGCCGAGGCCGAGCAGATATACGCCGAAGCCAAAGCCCAGGGCTATGTCGTCTCCCTGCTCACACAAGAACGCCCCAACATCTTCACGCAAAAGGTCGCCAACATCGAGCCGGGCAAGGCGATCGACATCGCCATCACCTACTTCCACACCCTCCCCTACCGCGACGGCTCCTTCGAGTATGTCTTCCCGATGGTCGTCGGCCCACGCTTCAACCCGCCCCCCTCCGAGGCGTTCGCCGCAGGCTCCGGCATCGGGGTTGCTCCTCGCGGCGCACCCGGCACCAGCGGCCAACAGACCGAGGTGCAGTACCTCTCGCCGAACGAACGCAGCGGCCACGACATCTCGCTCACCATCACTCTCGACGCGGGCGTGCCCATCGGCGAAGTCGCAGCAAAGAGCCACACGATCGCCGTTCGGCACAACTCGCCGACGAGTGTCACCGTGCAGCTTGCCACCGAAACAGCCATCCCCAACAAGGACTTCGTGCTGCGCTTCTCACCCGATGTTGAGCAGGTCA
>JAJRZG010000173.1 GCA_024275365.1 Planctomycetota bacterium
CAATCGAGGCCAACGCCTCGCCCCGAAACCCAAACGAGGCGATCCGATCAAGGTCGGCTGCCTCTTCGATCTTGCTGGTTGCATGTGGGGCCACCGCCAGAGGCAGATCCTCCTGTCCGATGCCGCAGCCATCATCGACGATCCGGACCAGCTCGATCCCCCCCGCCTCGATCTCGACCCGCACCCGCCCTGCCCCAGCATCGAGCGCGTTCTCGAGCAGCTCCTTGACCACGCTCGCCGGCCGTTCTACGACCTCACCTGCTGCGATCTGGTTGACCAGGAGCGTCCCCAACCGACGGATAGGACGGAACCCCGGACGCATAGCGTCCGGCTCGCCTTGTGGGTGGTTGATCTGGGACTGGCCGCTGGTCATGGGGTCATTGTAACCGACCGCCCGCCCGGCACCGCCTGCTGTAAGAGCCTCTACACTCCCCCCATGAGCGACACCATTTTCAGCAAGATCATCCGAGGCGAGATCCCCTGCCACCGCGTCTATGAGGACGAACTCACCCTCGCCTTCCTCGATGCCAACCCCCTCACCCCGGGGCACACGCTGGTCGTCCCCAAAGAGCCCGCAGCCACCATTACAGACCTCTCAGACGACTCCGCAGCCGCTCTCGGGCGAGTCCTGCCCCGCATCTGCCGGGCCGTCATGAAGGTTTCCGGGGCCACCGCCTGCAACATCCTCCAAAACAACGGCTCCGAGGCTGGCCAGGTCGTCGAGCATGTCCACTTCCATGTCATCCCCAAGATCAAGGGCAAAGGGCTCGGCATCACCTGGCAGACCACCACCCTCGACCCCGAGGCCGCCGCCGAGATGGGCCGCAAAATCGCCCGCCTGCTCTGACATATCCCCCGCCGCCCCGCTGAGGGGTGGTCGAGCAAAGCGATGGGTGAGGGAAATATGCCCACCCCCCGGGGTGATTGCCTACACTCCCCGGCTCGAAACCGAACTGGGGAAGGCCCCCACTCGGCAGAATCTTTCCAGAACGAGCCCCGATCGCACCAGGCCAACCGCCTGCCCGATCGCGGAACACACACGACGCCGGGCAGACCTGCAGGGAGTCCACCATGGTCCGTCTTCGTCTCGCCCGTCTCGGCCGTCGCAACCGCCCCTTCTACCGCCTCCACGCCATCGACAAGCGCACCCGCCGCAACGGCGTCGTCCTCGAACAGCTCGGCTGGTACGACCCCATCGCCAAGGACCCCGAGAAGCAGCTCAAGCTCGAAGGCGAGCGGATCACCTATTGGCTGAGCAAGGGCGCCCAGCCCAGCGAGACGGTCGCCGACCTGCTTGCCAAGAACGACCTGCTCCCGCCCAAGATGCTCGCCAAGTGGGAGGCCGACCGCAAGGCCGCCCGTGAGCGGGTCGAGGGCATCAAGGCCGCTGCCGATGCCGAGAAGGCAGCCGCCGAAGCCGCTGCCAAGGCAGAAGCCGACGCCAAGGCCAAGGCCGAAGCAGAAGCAAAGGCTGCCAAGGAAGCCCAAGCCACAGCCGAGGCCGAAGCAGCCCCCGCCGAGAGTGAATAACTCCAGGCAACCAACCCGACCACTGCAAGCCCGGCACCTGTCGGGCTTGTTTCTTTGAGAGGTGTCGGGTGAGTTTCATAATGGGTGCCATGGCCTCGTCTCGGAGTGGCCACGATCCACCCCGACCTCGATAGCCACGACAAACCAGATCCATACCACCAGAAAACTCGATTTCTATGGACAACTTTCCAAAGAGTGCAACCACACTGCATCCTGGGGGTACAACTTGAAGAGAAAAAGGGTGAGATTTGACTTGGCAGGGTTGTGTTTGAAGGGAAATATGTTACAGTGCTAGTAGTTTCAGGACCGGTCTCCACAGACCGGTCTCCACAGACCGGTCTTCATCAGGACCGGTCGCAACTCGGCTGGTCCCCAGATATTGGGAGACGGGCATGAAGAGCTACACGAATCGGACGGGATGCACCATGGGAATGCTGGCGGTGATCGCGTGCAGTGCGGGGGTCACCAACGGCCAGATCAATCTGCCGCCC
>JAJRZG010000174.1 GCA_024275365.1 Planctomycetota bacterium
AAAGGGTGCCTGGTGTCCTTTGATGATCGGGTGTCTGCTGATGACGAGCCCGAGTGTGTCTTTGAGCCATGCGTGCAGGGCATCGGGTGCATCGGGGAATGACCCGATTGCGCCTGCATCGTTGTGGGTTTGGGTTGCTGTCTCACTGTCGTTCTTCTTTTCGGGCATTGCTCCCCCTCAGGTCTGTGTGTGGCGGGGGAGTGCCGATGGTTGTGTGAATCTGAATTTTTACCGCTGAGGACGCTGAGTTTCGCTGAGGAAAGACAAAGGCATTTTTGGCACAGATGAACACAGATAGACACAGATGAAGACAGGACAACGCATGGTGGCACGGCTCTCCGAGCCGTGAGTTATTGGGTTTGTTCAATCCGCACGGCTCGGAGAGCCGTGCCACCGTGGCCTTTATCTGTGTCAATCTGTGTTCATCTGTGGTAAAACTGGATTTTCTCTCAGTCCCCACTCAGCGAAACTCAGCGTCCTCAGCGGTAAAAATGTCTTTCGATTCTTCGTTCGTTATGCCAATCCCAGTGCCCGTTTGAGCGCATAGACCCGGTCGCCGTCGATTCGGCGGAGGGCACGGAGGATCCGTGAGCGCTCTCGCCCGGTCATAAAGAAGGTCACCGGGTGTGGCAAATCGCGGCTCTCTGGCGGCTCTGCGGGGTGGCTGCCTGAGTATTCAGGTTGCACTTGTTTGAGTGTCTGATTCACTGGAATCTCCGTGGTGGTCATTGCTGTATCCTCCGTGTGCATAGGCAATCGGTCGCTGCGAAGCGTGCGATGCTGCGAGCATCAGCACGGCCTCTGGTGTATCGTGTCGGAACCGCCGAGTACCCGGCGAGCCGCCCGCCCAGACACGCGCTTCGCGCGCGAGCCAGGGGTGTGTGTTGAGTGCTCGTGTGGCGCTTGCCTGTTCGAGCAGCTCCCATGTTTCGAGCCCGACACTCGCGAGGGCGTCGCGCAGGCGTGCATCCCGCAGGCTCGGTGGCAACGAGTACGCTGTCATTCCCGCTGCCTCGAAGAAGGGGCAGATGTTCCCCATCGCGGCGATCGCCTCTGTCCGTTGTGTGAGCGCGCTTGCGAGGTAGGCCTGCACGAGATTTCGTGCGATGCCGAGCCCCCGGAACCGGGGGTCGACGATCACGCGAGAGATGCACCTGAGTGAACGGTTGATCGCCAGCGCGTTTAGGCGTTTGTCGCTGGTGTTATAGACACCCGGCCAGGCGAGCCGACGCCACGAACTGTTGAGCGTGGGCATGCTGACGACCAGCACTCCTGCGAGCCGATCCTCGGGGTCGCGGGCGGTGATGATGCAGGGTTGACCCTCGGGCGTGCGTGCGATGGTCGCGGGCGGGCCGGCTTTGTAGTGGTGGGGGACGAGGATCGCATAGTCGGCGCGGGTGCCGGGTGCAAAGCGGAGGTGGTCGGGTGCGTCCAAGGTTTTACAGGCGAGAGGTACAGCGATTGAGGCGTGCGTATTCATGGTGCAGACTCCACATTCTCCATGCAGTACAGCAAATCCGGGGAGAGCGCATCGGCAAGATCGTCGTGCGCGGTGGCGCAGATGATTCGCACCCGTGGCTGGCGATCGCACCATCGGCGGAGCGTCCGTGCGACGCACCGGGCGGTCACACGGTCGAGTGTCGAGCAGAACTCGTCGATGATGACGAGTGTGTTGCATCGAGGGGAGACGCGAGCCATCGCAAGGGCGATCCCAAGCCGGGCACGCTGGCCGTCGGAGAGCTCTGAAGCCGAGCGCGCCCAGAGCATCGCTTCGCCGAGCCCGGCAGCACTGAGCAGCCGGAGTGATCGGAGGAGAGGGATGGTGAAGAGGTCGATGATTGGTCTGTCTGTGAGGGCTCTTGCGAGGAGTGCTGAGGCATCGATGACGCGCTCGCTGCTCTGACTCGCAGTTGCTGCGGTGTGGCGGAGGAGTGTGGACTTGCCACAGCCGCTCGGACCGGTCAGCAGCGAGATTGAGCCCAGAGGCATGTCGAGCAGTCGGTCAACTGCATCAAGGTCTGCATGGGGCGTGCTGCGATTCTTGATTGCTGGTGCGTGATGCACAAGCAACCCAAACGGCGCAATCGCACGGAGCAAGCGTTCGGACGCGGGGCACGCACACTCGACAAACCGCAACGGCGTATTCATGACACCACCCCGCCCCGCAGTGCATCGGCGATAGCGACGACCGCATCAAAGTGTCGGCGGACGGTGTGGAGCGAGGTGTCGAGCGCGTCGGCAGCCTCGCGGAGTGACATGCCATGGAGCACGCACGCGGTCGCCACGCGGCGGCGCATCGGTGCCCAGCGGTCTCGATACTCGGCGACGAGGAGGTACCGGGGTGAGTTGAGCCGATCGACCAGACGGTGCAGTCGCCTGCGGAGTGACTTTGGGCTTCGCCCGGGTTCTGGGTTGTCGCCCCACATGGCTGCCAGCTCGGCGATGGACCTGCCGTCACGGAAAACTCCCTCGATGAGGTATCGATCCGGCTCAGGAAGGTGCCTCGCACGATCAACGAGTGTCTGGGCGAGGTCTCGTCGGAACCCTATTCTGAGGTCGAGCCCGGGGGTTCTCGAGGCTGTTTGATCGATAATCGGTGATCCGAGCATTATTTCCTCCATTTCGTGGCTGTCAGGCTTGCATTCACACAACTATGAGTGTTCAATAGATACTGAACTCTAGGCGCATGTTCTCAACTTGAAGGACACTTTGCAAGGGCTTTGTATGGAATGCCCCAAAAGTCGCGCACACCGGCGGATATCCAGGGCAAATAGACAGTGCGGAGGGAAAAATTCGATGACCCACACCACGACAACCCCCACGACAAACCCCACGACGACCCCCACGACGACCCCCACACCAACAGCCCGTCTGGGCATGGCGGTACGCGCGCGGCGCACCGAGTTGCGCCTGAGTCTGGGTGCGCTTGCAGAGCGCGTCTCGTGCTCAAAGAGCTATCTGTCTGCCATCGAGAACGGGCGGTGCGGGCCTCCAGGCGCGGGGATTCTGCGCCGGCTTGAAGAGGCGCTCGCCACCAGCGAGGGTGCGCTCGTCAGGCTTGCCGATCTGCAAGCCACACCCACGGGTATCCGGCGCGAGCTTGCAGAACTCCAGCAGCGGCAGGTTGCTGCGGGGCGCGTGGCGGAGCTGCTCCGGGCTCGCACGGGCACAGGTGCGTCGGCGATCGATGAGGCGTACCGCACCGGCGAGCTTCGGCGATTGATCGACCGCCTGAGCCCTCCCGGCGAGAGCGGGCCTGATCTGGTCCCGTTGCCTCTGGAGGTGCCGGTGGTCAACAAGGTGCAGGCTGGATACCCGCGAGAGTTCACCGACCTGGGGTATCCCGCGCGGGTGGCTGATGAGTATGTGCGTTGCCCCGACCTTGCTGACCCGGACGCGTTTGCTGCGAGGGTGGTGGGAGACTCGATGACGCCCGACTATCGGGAGGGTGACATCGTGATCTTCTCGCCGGCGCGTGATATCCACAGCGGGGCCGACTGCTTTGCCCGGATCGCACCGGATGACGAGACGACTTTTAAACGGGTCTTCTTCGAGACCGGGCCGAGTGAGGAGGAGTTGATTCGGCTGCAACCGTTGAACCCTGCGTATCCATCCAAGACGCTGCCCCGGGAGGAGGTGCTGGGGTTGTTTGCTGCGGTGAGTGTGATGCGGCAGATCGGGTAAACGACGGTACACGCCCGTTGAGATTGCTCACGCCCCGGACCACTCCGAGCCCGGGACTTCAGTCCCGGGTCGATGGGCGCACTCTGCACGAAACCACTCCAGACTGAAGTCGGGGGCTCTGAATAGTGGATATGGGGGTGGGGGTTGGAGAGGTGGTACCCGGGGCTCGGAGCAACCGGGTGTGGCATGTTTGCGTAGCAGAGAGGGTGTTGAGACCGGCATGGTCGAGTGATGGTGTGCGTCGTGGTGAGTGAGACCCGAATAAGACCCGAAAGCAGTTCTCGTATTATCTTGGAACGGGTCGGATATCGGCTCGACACGGGCTGGCTCGCTTGGAAGGCACGATCCCGTCCGCTGTGCTAGCATGACTGGCTCTAAATAGTCCCCCCAGATGAGGAACGCCCCCATGGCGAAGATGTTTTATACGATCGAGGAAGCCGCCGAGAAGCTTGGCAAGAGTGCCGATGAAGTCCAGCAGATGGCCGACAGCGGGCAGTTGCAGGAGTTCCGCGACCGCGACCGTCTGATGTTCAAGAAGGAGCAGGTCGATCTGGTCGCAGGTGGCGGCGAGGACGACATCCTCTCACTCGGCGATGAGCTTGAACCCTTGTCGCTCTCGTCCTCGGGTTCGGGCAGCTCGCTCGGGCTTGATATGGGCAAGGAAGGGACGGGCATCAGTATTTTCGATCCTGATGAGACCGAACTCGCGGATGCCTCGGAGCAGACGCAGATCACAGACTCAGGGCTCGAGGCGGGCTTTGATCTTGATGCAGCAAGTTCCGGGTCGGGGCTGCTCGACCTGACCAAAGAGGCTGACGACACCTCGCTCGGGGCCGACCTGCTCGACGATGTGTACGGACAGGAGACCATGGGCGCGACTTCACCTGCTGGTGAGAGCGGGATCATGGATGAGCCGGCGGCACTCTTTGAGGGCTCTGAGGGCGAAGCCGATGCAGTGGCTGCCCCGGCGGCTGCGCTCCCCGTGCTTGCTGAGGCCTACGACGGCACATGGTCGGGCATCGGTGGCGGGCTCGCGCTTGGGATGACCATCTGTCTTGCAGCGGCGATCGCGGTGGTGCTCTTTGCCATGACCGGCTCGCTTGAACCGGTCCGGGACATCATCACCGGGCAGTTCTATGCGGTTGTTGGCGGCATGGCGGGCGTGGTGGTGATCTTTGCGATCATCGGGATGGTGCTTGGGAAGAAGAGCTAGCCCAACGCGCTGAACGCATATCTCCAAAACCCCCTCACGCCCGTGAGGGGTTCTTTTTTGCTAAGGAAGGCGGCCGCGGCATCACCAGTGTGTTGCAACTTCGTGGAAGGTGTTTCGTGCGCATAGCAAGGGTATTTCGTGCGTTTCTACGAGCCCCGAGCGCAAGCTCGGGATCACGAATGGTCGATATGCACAGGCAAAACCAATCCTGTGCTTGCGTCCAAGGCTCGTAAAGACGCATACAAGTTTTCGTGATCCGTATAAAACCCGAGCTTGCGCTCGGGGCTCGTAGAGACACGCATGAAAACTTTGGAAACTGTATTATCGTATACGCTCAGCAAACCACAGCAGCCGGAGTGAGTTGAGCACGACGATGACCGTGCCGCCCTCGTGGGCGACGACCCCGATCGCCATCGGGATGCGCACTTCGACGAGTGAGCCGAGGACGACCGCGAGCCCCATCCCCGCGATGATCGAGGCGGCAAGCGTGATATTGACCGTGACGGTTCGGCGTGTCGCCCGCGCAAGTCGCATCGACCAGGGCACGCGGCAGAGGTCTTCACTGAGCAGCACGATATCGGCCGATTCGAGCGCAGCGTCGGACCCGATGGATCCGATCGCGATCGAGACATCGGCAGCTGCGAGCGCCGGGGCATCGTTGACCCCGTCGCCGATGACCGCCACGCCGTGGTGATGACCACCAGCGTGCTTGCGTTGTGCTGTGCTCTGTTTCATGGCTTCGACAGCTGCGACTTTGTCTTCGGGCATGAGTTGGGTGTCGTAGCCATCGAGGCCGAGGTCATCTGCGATGTGCCGGGCGACGATCTCGTCGTCACCGGTGAGCATGTGGACGGGCTTGATGCCCAGCTCGTGGAGCTCGTGTACGAGCGTGTCGGCCCCGTGGCGGACCTCGTCTCGCAGCACGAGCACTCCCGCCTCGCCTGGCTGATCCGCATCACCCGCTGCGATGGCGATGGAGATACCGAGTTGCCCGTCGGTGCGCACGGCAGCGAGTGTGGAATCGAGCCACGCACGGGTTGCAGGATTGACGATTTCTTCGGTCAATGCAAGGTTTCCGACACGGACCTCGCGCCCCTCCCATCTGCCGACCACGCCCCGCCCGGCGACCGAGCGGATGTCTGTGACCACGGTTGGGTGTTGCTCGTGGTCGGGTGCGTTGAGGGCTGCGAGGGAGATCGCTTCGGCAACGGGGTGGGTCGAGTCTTGTTCAAGCTCGCCAGCGATTGTGAGCAGCCGGTTGGCGCGAGCCCCGTCGCGTGCGAGCAGCTCGCGGTAGGCGGGGCGGCCCTTGGTGAGCGTGCCCGTTTTATCAAAGCAGACCGCCCCGATTCGGCTGAGGCGGTCGATCGATTCGCCGCCTTTGAAGAGCACACCCGCGCGCGCGCCGCGGGCGATCGCGGCAAGTGTTGCGGTCGGGGTGGCGATGACCAGCGCGCAGGGTGAGGCGACGATGAGCAGGGTGATGGCGGTGTAGACGGCATCGCCCGGTGCCCGACCCAGCGCGAGCCACCACACCAGAAAGATGAGCAGGCTGAGCACCATCACGCTGATCGTGTAGGGTTGACCGATCCGGTCGATCAGGCGTTGGAGCGGCTCGCGTTGTTCTCGGGCCTCGGTCACCATCTCGAGTATGCGCTGGACGCTCGATTCGCTGGCGGGCCTTGTCACTTTCGCGCGCAGGACAGCCTCGCCGTTGACCGTCCCGGCGTAGATCGCGTCACCCGCTGCGACCTCTCGGGGCACGCTCTCGCCGGTGAGTGTTGCTTCATCAATACTTGAAACACCCTCGAGAATCACCGCATCGACCGGCACCCGGTCGCCCGGCCTGATGCGGACCTCTTCGCCGACGAGGACATCTTCGGGCTTGATGTCCTGCCAGTCGCCATCGCGGAAGACGAGCGCGCGGTCGGGCATGATCCCGTGGAGCTCGCGGATCTCGCGTTTGGTTCGTTCCATCGCCAACTCTTCGAGCGCGCCGGCAAAGGTGAACAGGACCAGAAGCAGTGCCCCCTCCTCGGCGTGGTCCACGCTTGCAGCCATCACTGCACCGACGACCATGAGCACATCGATATCGACGCGGCGCTCGGCGAGCGCGATGATCGCAGCCCGCACGCCGTAGACAAGCCCGATCGCAAGGCTCAGCCAGTAGAGCACCTCGAACGCTTCGATGCCCCCAGCGTGCCTGCCGAGAAGCCCGGCGATGAGCAGCGCACCGGCGACGATCGAGCAGCACAACTGCACCTTGGGCTGCGCAAGCAGGGAGACTGCGGCTTCGTCTTGTGTATCTTCTTGGGCACCAGTGTTGATTGCGGGGAGGGTTGTCATGAGTATGAAAGGCTAGAACGCATCGCGGCTTACTTCGCTTGTTCTGTGTCTTTCGGCTCATCATGAGACGCGGTCTCATCGGTGTTCTTCTTTGTGGGTGATTGAGAGTGCGTTGCAGGGCGGGGCTTGGGGTTGTCATCATCGAGCAACATGCGGGCTGCGGGTGTTTGGAGGTCGTCCATTTGGCCGTGGCGAACCGCCCAGATGAAAGCCCCGACAAAGATGGCAGCAAGTATCAGCGCGATCGGCAGGACGATATACATTACCGACATGTGCGCTCTCCAAACGACCGAGCGTGCAGCGCGAGGGCGAGGACGGTCAAACCGGATAATGGCATGAGGACCGCTGCCACGAGTGCGTTGATGAGCCCGAAGATGGCAAGTGTTGCGGCGATAGCGTTATAGCCGAGCGAGACGGCGAGGTTGGTGTGGATCGCCCGGACCGCGAGCTTTGAGCCCCGGCAGAGCTCGACGATGGGCATGAGGCCGGGGCGTTGCATATAGACATCGGCGGCTGCCAGGCTTGCCTCTGCCCCGCCACTGACGGCGACACCGATGGTGGCGCGGGCAAGGGCAGCCGCGTCGTTGACGCCGTCGCCGACCATGACGACCGGGCCTTCGCGGAGGGCCTCTTCGACCGCCTGGACCTTTGCTTCGGGTGAGGTGCCGCCGAGGGCGTCTGTGGGGTCGATGTCGAGCTGCGCGCCGACAGCACAGACGACCGCTGGTTCATCGCCGGAGAGGATGCGGACACGCCAGCCGTCGGCGCGGAGCTTGGCGACCGCGCCTGCTGCGTCGGGGCGGATGGCATCGCCGAGGGATGCGACTGCGACCACCACGCTGTCCCGGGCGATGACGATGGGGGTGTGGGCGTTCGCGGCGGCTTGTGTGATCGCCTCGCGGACCCACGGTTCGCTTGCAGCACCGAGGCGGTCGAGGATGAAGGGGGCAGAGCCGATGTCGTAGCGGTGGTTGGCGATGGTGCCGGTGATGCCTTTGCCTTGGGATTGGGTGATGGCAGTTGGAGAGGCGGGCGAGATGCCCGCCCCACTGGGGGAGGGGGGGCTGAGGGCAGCGGTGAGGGCGATGGCGACGGGGTGTGAGGAGGTTGCCTCGATCGCAGCGACCATCGGCTTGACCGAGTCGTCACCCTCCCAGCGAATGAGTTTGTGCTTGCCTTCGGTGATCGTGCCCGTTTTGTCGAGCAGGATGGTGCCCGGGTGGGCGAGCCGTTCGAGCACCTCGCCGCCCTTGATCATGATCCCCCGGCGGGCCGCCCGTCCGACAGCAGCGGTGACTGCAAGGGGTGTTGCAAGCCCGAGGGCGCAGGGGCAGGTCACGATGAGAAGCGCCAGGGCGTGCCCGACCGCTTCGTTTGGCACGATCATCAGCCATATGCCGAGTGTTAGGACCGCGAGCGAGATGACTGCGACCACAAACCACCCGGCGACGCGATCGGCAGCCATGACAATCGGGGCTCGACGAAGGGCGGCGTTCTCGACGAGTGTCATCAGCTTGCCGACGCGGGTCTCGGCTCCGGCTGCCTCGACCCGGACAAGCACGCGCGACGCGAGGTTCACACTCCCCGCGCTCACCTGGCTTCCCATACCGACCTCCACGGGTCGGCTCTCGCCCGTAAGGATCGACTGGTCGATGCTGGTCTGCCCCTCGACGATGTCGCCATCAGCGGGGAAGGATTCCTCAGCCCGGACCTCGACGATGGAGCCGGCGTTGATCGCGTCGATAGAGACATCACGGGTTGTGCCGGCTTCCCAGATTCGGGCGCGGGCGGGGGTGAGCGAATAGAGCAGCTCGACCGCGTCGGTGGCGGCCCGCTGCTGGCGGTGCTGGATCCACCGGCCGCAGAGGAGAAGAAAGACGAGCACGGTGATCGTGTCGAAGTAGATCTCGCCCGAGCCTCGGATGGTGTTGACGGTGCTGGTGAGCATCGCAGCGGTCAAGCCCAGAGTAATGGGCAGGTCAAGGTGGCGTGTGCGGGTGCGGAGGGCGACGAGCGCACCGCGAAAGAAGACGCGCCCCGGCCAATAGAGCGCCCCAGCAGCGAGCCCCATGCTGACCCAGCGGAAGAGTGTGCTGTACTGCTCCTCGATGCCGCTGTTGTCTCCGAAGTAGAGCGAGACGGCAAGGATCATCGCGTTGCCGGTGAGCGCACCGGCGATTGCAATCCGGACGAGGAATGCGCGGTCTTCGAGCCGACGGGCCTGGCGTGCTCCTGCGCCCTTGGCGGGGTGAGGGATGTAGCCGAGGCGGTCGAGGGCTTTGGCGAGCGTGCTCAGCGAGATTTCATGTGAGTTCCAGGTGAGATGCACCATCGACCGCCCAAAGTCGAGCCTGGCTTCGAGCACGCCGGGTTCGAGTTCGGGGAGTTTTTCGATAAGCCAGACGCAGGCGATGCAGTGGACACCCTGGAGGAAGACCTCTGCCGATTGGATGCCATTGCCGAGGTCTTTGCAGTAGAGGTCGGTGAACGCCGGGTCTTCAAACTCTTCGTACTTTCGGTCGGTGGTCTGGGCTCTTTGGCCTTGTGTGTTCTGGCGTTTTTGGAGGTCGTAATAGTGTTCGAGTCCGCAGCCGTGGATCGCATCCCAGACCGCTCGGCAGGCGCCGCAGCAGAACTGGTGCTCGGCATCTTGCTCGATGAGCCCGGTGGGGACGGGAAGTGTGCAGTGAGAGCAGGCCACGGGTGCTGCCAACCGGGCGTTGTGAGAGTTTCCGATTTCGGTCATTGCATCAGCCGCCGTCACCGGTGTGCTCCATCGTGCAGCTGTCGCAGGGCGTGTCGGAGTCTGCGCAGTCGGCCCCAGTGCCGCAGCAATCGCAGGAGTCTGGAGTCTGCGATTCTGGAGTCTGAAGGTCGGTCTCTTCAGCATCGTCCGGGAGGGGCGGCTCAACGCTGCAGCACGGCATGGCCTCCGGTTCGAGCTGATCGAGTGACTGGCCGATGTCTTCGAGGCTCGCGGTCTCGACCCGTGAGGCGGCCGCTGCGAGTGCTGCGGGTGGCACCCCGAGCCGTGAGAAGATCGTGAACAGGCCGGCGATGATGACGAGCATCGGCAGGACGACGGGCAGCCGGGCAGCGAGCGGGCCGCTAATGGCGCGGATGCCCACACCGACGCCGACGAGGATGGGGAGCGTCCCGAGCCAGAAGACAGCCATGGTGAGCACGCCGGTCAGGGCAGAACCCGTGCCCGCAGCCGCAAAGACAAAGGCATACAACCAGCCACACGGTAGGAGGGTGGTCATCAGGCCGATCGCCAGAGCCCTGCGGACCGGGGGCAGCACCATCGCAGCCCGGTGGGCAGCACGCAGGCCGGTCTGCATGAAGCGGGGTGGTCTGACGGGTGCGATACGGACCCCGAGTGCTCGGAGCAGGTGCATCCCGCCAAAGGCAATGAGGGTCGCGCCGGCGAGCATGGCTGCGATGCGCGAGAGCCCGACCATCGAGCCCGCCAGGTCGAGCGCGCCGCCGAGAGAGCCCGCGACCGCGCCGAGGGTGATATAGGTGATGAGCCGACCCGAGTTGTATGCTGCGTGGAGGTGCGCGCGCTTGCGGGCGGCGTCTGGGTCATCGAGCCCGACCGCAAAGGCGACAAACGCGCCGCACATGCCGGCACAATGCACGCTGCCGAGCAGGCTTGCAAGAAACACGCTCACGATCAGAGCCGACATGGGTGATCCTCAACTGCCACTTGGGTCTTACTCCCACTTGAGATTCAGCGTGCGATCATCGGTGAAGTCTTCACCCCCGGCAGTGACTTGCAACGAGATTTGCCACTGACCCTGGCGGGTGATGTCTGCCATGGCTTGGTATTGTCCGGGGACTTCGCCCGGTTCGAGCGTCAGCGTCTCGACGCTGTTGGCAGCGGCGTGGTGGTAGGTGGATGCCTCGATGAGCGCGTCCACGATCGGGGAGCCGTCGCGATCGAGCAGGGTCACGATGAGCGGGCGGCGGTGGAGCAGGCCGGGCTCGCCGACCTCGATTGATACCTGCCAGCCGAGTGCAGTGTTTCTTTCGAGCTGGGCTTTATGCTCGTCCCATTGGAGTCCTTTTTCATAGTAGTTGTCCACGACCGCAAAGGAGTTTGGGTCTCGTGTTGCGGCGAGCATGGTGATTGTCCCCATGGTGACACTGAGCCCGAGCAACGCGACCACAGCCCCGGGCCAGACGATGTGCGGCGGTACCTTGATCATTGACTCATCCTCCTGAGGGCTTCTCGATCCATGCGGGCCCGACAAGATCATAGGTGACCTCGCTGTCGAATCCGTCAGAACCCGTCGTCTGGATGGTGATTGTGCGATGACCCCGTGGGCCGTACTCGATCGGGGGCACCAGGAGGATTGCCTCTGCGGTTTCAAGCCCGAAGGGCTCGACGAGCAGGGTGTCGGTGCCCAGGCTGATCCCTCCCCCGGGGACATCGGCCAGGGTGAAGGTGTAGGCGACCGGTTTGTCTGTGCGGTTGCGGACCCGGACCTTGACCCGTGTCCCGATGCGGTCGATCTCGTTTTCGGTGACCCTAAAATAGGGCAGGGTGCCCCGGGCGCGGAGGATCGTGACCTCGGCAGGGTCCTTGGTCGCAAAGACCACCACAAGGGCAGCAAGCAGCACCGAGAGTATGAGCGGGTAGATGATGACCCGAGGCCTGAGCAGGGTGCGCTTCCCGTGTTCCATGGCCGCCTGCGAGCTGTAGCGGATGAGCCCTCGGGGTTTACCGATCTTCTCCATGACCGAGTCACAGGCATCGATGCACTGGGTGCAGTGGATGCACTCCATCTGGAGGCCGTTGCGGATGTCGATGCCGGTGGGGCAAGTGGTGACGCACATCAGGCAATCGATGCAGTCGCCCTGGGCGTCTTCGGTTGGAGGCTCAGTAGCAGTGCAGGGGCTCGTCGTGGGGGGGGTGCCCTCGATGACTCTGAGCGAGACATCGCCCGTGCCCTTCTTTGCCTTTCGGCGTTTCTTGCCTCGGGGCTCGCCACGGGTGGGGTCATAGCTGACGATGAGTGAGTTTCGGTCGAGCAGGACCGACTGCATTCGGCCATAGGGGCAGGCGACCAGGCAGGTCTGCTCACGGAAGTAGCAGAAGTCGAACATCATCATGGTGGTGACGCCAGCCATCACGAGAAACGATGTCGGGTGTTGAAATGGTGAACGGGTCACCCAGATGCGCAGCTCTTCAACGCCGACAAAGTAGGCAATGAAGGTGTGCGCGAGGAAGGCGCTGAGCATCAGGTAGGTGAGATACTTCGCGGGCCTGCGCCAACCGCCTTTCTTCGATTTTTTCCCGGGCACGCCCTCAAAGAGCCGCTCGACAGGGCGGTAGAGTAACTCCATGTAGACCGTCTGCGGGCACGCCCACCCGCACCACGCCCGACCGGCGAGGGCTGTCACCAGGAAGATACCCAGGAAGATGCTGACAACAAAGAGGGCGAGGATCACGGTGTCTGTTGGATAGAACACGCTGCCGAAGAGGGCAAAGACCCTGTGGGATATGTCCAGCTGCACAATCGGGCGGCCGTTCATCTTGATGTAGGGGATGAGCGTAAAGAACGCGATCAGGATAGAGGCGACAGCCCGGCGGTATCTCCAGAACTGCCCCTTCGAGGGTCTGGGCTTGATCCACTTCCTCGATCCATCCGGATTGATGGTGGAGAGGACGCTTGATTTGGTTGTTGCAACCCCGGTCGTGGGCATGTCCTGGTCCTTGTATCCCACGAGTTATCCAACAAGAGCGGGGTGGTTATTCTTCTTCTGGGGCATAGGCAGGCCATTGGGGCATGGGTTCGCCCTCGGGGTCTTTGCCGCCCGCGACATTGGTCCCTCGGAGCGAGATGACATACGCCGCAGCAAGGATGCAGTTGTCCTCTCCGATCTGTTGCTGTTGTGCGGTCATGGCGGTGGCTTCGATGCCATGGGCGATAGTGTTAAAGATGTCTTCGGGTGTTTTGACATTTTTCCCGTAATCATCGGTGAGGTTGGGGCCTAGCCCGACGACACCGCCCGCGTTCGAGCTGTGGCATGCGATGCAGCTTGCGGCGAATATGGCACTGCCCTTGCTGAGGGCAAAGTCATCGGTGCTGAGCCGCATGAGGGTTGCCTCGTCAGAAGTCAGCAGACCGAGTTGCGCCAGGGACGATGCCGCGTCTTTCTCGACCGCAGCGGCATATCGGGCTTGTGCCGTCAGCCCCAGCGCGTTGCCGAGCGGGCTCAGATGAAAGACGACGAGATAGAGGACCGCAAACAGGGCAGTGCCCAAGAAGATCGCGTGCCACCAGCCCGGTATGGGGTTGTCATACTCACGGATTCCGTCGTAATCATGGACCATCAGCTTATCGGCCTGGTGGGAAGCCTCTGAGTTGCCGGACTTCTTCTGGTTCGTGCTCATCGGACATCTCCCAGCTCATGATTGGTGTCATCGACACCCGGTGTGGTTTCATCCAGGGGCATCCTGCTGCAGGCTTGCATCTCACTCCGTGAGTACCGCAATGCTCGTATCGAAACGGCGACAAAGACGGCAAAGAAGATCAGCAGGGCTGTCTTTGGAAAGATATTCAGGGAGTTTGTCCCGAGTTCTGCGAGCATCATCACTGGGTCCCTCCGTCTTTGCTGACATCGACACCAAGGCGCTGGAGGTAGGCGATGATCGCGATGACCTTCTTCTTCGAGAGTGCTTCGAGCGCCTCCTCTCGGGTTGCGGGTATCCCGCCATTAACTTTGTCCCAGATGTCGGGCTCTTTCTCCCATCCTTGCCCGGCCTCAAACTGGGTGAGGATTTCATCGGCGACCTGGTGGGCTTGCGTGCGGGCCATATCGGCAGCAGAGTTGACTGCCTCGCCATAGGGCACGCCGAGCATCGCCATCGCATCGACCCTGCTCTGGATCTCCTCAAAGTTGAGATCGTTGCGGAGGAAGGACGGATAGGTCGGCATGATGGACTTCGGTCTGAGGTCGCGCGGGTCGTTGAAGTGGCGCAAGTGCCACATGCTTGCCTGCTTCCCCTTTGCACCTGCGCGTGCCAGATCAGGACCGATCCGTCGGCTGCCCCACTGGAACTGATGGTCATACACAAACTCACCCGCCTTGCTGTAGTCGTCGGCATCCTTCCCATAGCGTTTGGTCTCGGAGAAAATCGGGCGGATCATCTGCGAGTGGCAGTTGTAGCAGCCCTCGGCGATATAGATATCTCGCCCGGCAAGCTCAAGCGGTGTGTAGGGCTTGACGCTCGAGATCGTCGGGATGTTGCTCTTGATGACAAACATCGGGACGGCCTCAAACAGCGTCGCGACCACAACCGCGATGACAACCCACGCCGTGAACAGGAGAGGCAGCCTCTCCCATCGGCGGTGCCACTTGCCCTGGAAGAACTTGTCGAGGATAGGCCCGGCACTGACGGTTCCCGTCAGTCGGTCCTCAGCCACTTCGTCTGACCCGGGCACAAACTTCTTGACCAGCGCCGGTGCTCGTTGCACGGGCTCCTCGTAGGTCTTGGGCCTTGCTTTCCAGGTCAGGAGTATGTTGTACACACCAATCGTGACGCCGGCGAGGTAGAGCGTCCCGCCCAGGACTCTTGCCCAATAGAACGGCATGAGCTTGGAGACGGTCTCGACAAAGTCGGGGAAGGCCAGGCTGCCGTTCTGATCGAACGCCCGCCACATGAGCCCCTGCGTGATGCCCGCGACATAGATCGGGATGATGTAGAGCAGCATCCCGACTGTCCCGATCCAGAAGTGGGCTGCGACGAGCTTCTTGCTTGCAAGTTGGGTCTGGAAGAGCCTCGGCGCGAGCCAGTAGATCATCCCGAAGGTCATGAACCCATTCCAGCCTAAAGTACCCGCGTGGACATGGGCGATGGTCCAGTCGGTGTAGTGGCTCAGGGAGTTGACGGTATTGATGCTCAGCAGAGGCCCCTCAAAGGTGGACATGCCGTAGAAGGTCACACCGATGACGAAGAACTTGAGCACCGGGTCGGCAGCAACCTTGTGCCATGCACCCCGGAGGGTGAGCAGGCCGTTGATCATCCCGCCCCAACTGGGCATCCAGAGCATGAGGCTGAAGACCATGCCCACCGAGGTCGCCCAGACGGGCAGGGCGGTGTAGTGCAGGTGGTGGGGGCCGGCCCAGATATAGATAAACACAATCGACCAGAAGTGGACGATCGAGAGGCGGTAGGAATAGACCTGGCGGTCGGCCGCCTTGGGGAGGAAGTAGTACATCAACCCAAGGAAGGGGGTGGTCAGGAAGAACGCGACAGCGTTGTGTCCGTACCACCACTGCATAAAGGCATCTTGCACGCCCGCATAGATCGGGTAGCTCTTGAGCATCAGCTCGGGTGAAGGTATGGAGCCGGTCTTGAACAGGTGGACAAGACCCACCGGGATCCACAGGTTGTTGAAGATATGCAGGATCGTGACGGTCACGAGGCTCGCGATATAGAACCAGAGCGCGACATACATGTGCCGTTCACGGCGCTTCACCAGGGTCATCAGGAAGTTCGTGCCAAAGAACCCGAGCCAGACAACCGCGATCGCCAGATCGATCGGCCATTCGAGCTCGGCGTACTCCTTGCCCTGGGTGATGCCCAGGGGCAGCGTGATGGCCGCCGAGACGATGATGAGCTGCCACCCCCAGAAGTGCAGTTTGCTGAGCGTGTCGCTCCACATGCGGCACTTGCAGAGCCTCTGCGTCGAGTAGTAGACCGCTGTGAAGATTGCATTGCCTGCAAAGGCAAAGATCGCGGCGTTGGTGTGCAACGGCCTCAATCGTCCGAAACTCAGGAACGAGATGCCCGTGTTCGCAGCAGGCCATGCCAGTTGCAGAGCGATGATCAGCCCAACAAGCATGCCCACAAAGCCCCAGATCATCGTCGCAAGCATGAACTTGCGGACGATGGCATCGTCGTAGACGAACTCCTCCAAAGGCCCGGCAGCCGTGGTGGAAGTGGAATCGCTCATACTGACAAACCCCTTTCATAAAGCCCTCTCGGACGGACCATATGGGTAGTTAGACGGTCATCATCAGCCTGATGCAGAATACAGACTTGAAGATATCTTTCTCATCTTGTAGACTAGGGTCAACCCGTAACCCCTTTTTGGCTGCTTTCTGGCAGCACCACAGAGGATCAACCAAGTACATGCTCTCTAAAACGACTGAATACGCGCTGCGAGCAGTGATCTACCTCGCAAAGGCTGAGGGAGATAATACGACATCTCAGTCTATTGCATCGGCAACATTTGTGCCTGTGGGCTACATGTCCAAAGTCCTCAACACCTTGGCTCGTGCCAATGTCGTCACATCTCGCCGTGGCCCGTCGGGCGGGTTTATCCTGGCAGTGGACCCTAAAAAGCTCACCATGTTGCATGTTGTAGAGGCTGTCGAGCCTTTACCACGCATCACAACCTGCCCGCTGGATATCGCTGAACACGACGGGGCATTGTGCCCGCTTCATGCGGTGCTGGCCGAGTTGGTCGACGGGGTTGATGTGAAACTGCGATCCACAACGATCGCTGATCTGCTTGAAGAGCAGATTCAGCCACTAGGCGGTTTCACCAGGTGCGACTTTCCGCCATCGCCCCAAAAACCCGAGGGGTAACCTTCCACAACGGAGTGAATCCTCTGGAGACGGGAAGAAACCTCCTCAGTTATGGGTTCACTGAATGCCAATATCAGTGAAGGCTGATTTCTTTTTTAGAATGGCACCGGTGTTTTCACTATTGTCATTTGGGGGTGTTATGATGCAATCGATGGCCTCCACAATTGTTCAGCCGGTGCCGGGCACACCTCCCAACAAGGCAATCGCTTTGCTCATGGCTGCCCATGGCTCGCAGGTCTACAACCTCGCGTTACGGTTTTGTGGAAACCCCCAGAACGCAGCGGATGTCGTCCAGGAGACTTTTTTGGGCGCGTACAAGTCATGGAGCGGTTTCCGGGGTGACTCGGCAGCGAGCACCTGGCTCTACCGCATCGCCCATAGGGCCTGCACACGGTTTCACAGCACCGAGAGTCGCCAGGCAGCATACGCAGTCCCTCTTGAGGCCGAACTTCCCGTGAGTGGTCCGGTTCCCGATGTCCTCAGGACGGATGTCACTCCGCTTACAGAGGCTGTCCAGAACGAGGCGATTGCCGCTCTTGAACTCGAGATCAGCAGCCTGCCTGATGCGTACCGCCTGCCGATCGTGCTCAAAGAGATCGCGGGGTTGAGCGTTGCCCAGACCGCCGAGGTGCTCGATCTGAAGGAAGCGACGGTCAAGACCCGCCTCCACCGAGGACGGCTGGCGCTCTTTCACGCGCTGAATCGGAGTGTCCCGACGCGTGATGCCCCGCCACCAGCGTATGACGAGCAGGTCTGCCTCGACCTTCTCAATGCCAAGCAGGATGCCCTCGATCGCGGGGTGGACTTCCCCCAGATGGACGGGGTCGTGTGTGAGCGGTGTCGGTCGGTCTTTCTGAGCCTGGATATCGCGGTGGACCTCTGCCGGGCGTCGGCTGTGGCGATGCCCGAGGCATTACGCGAATCGATCTTTGCGAGCATTGAAGATGCGGCCTGAGCGAGCGGGGGCACGGGGAGTGCCCGCTGCACCTTGGCGCAAGAGGCACTATTGTGGCGGTAGTGTTTGAGGACGAGAATCGACCCCTGCCACCAGAGAGAGTGCCCGCTTGCACGATGCCACCCAACGGAAGGACTCCGCTGCTGTACCGGCCCCCGCTCTTGAGTGGATGACCGATCCTGCGCCTGCGCGTGTGACCTGCTGCACACGCAGTGAGACCCCCAGTGTTGGGTTCGGGTCTTGCAGCACCGGCTTGCAGACATCGGTGCGCATCTCCCGCTTCCGCGATCCCACAGCCACCGACCCGCGCAGGCCCTCTGTTGCGATCATTGCTGATCTCGATGAAACTCCCATCGAGGGTTCTTGTGTGCTCCAGCCCGAGTTCGCCCTCGGGGATGAAGGTCGGTTTCTGATTCGATTGCTGTGTCCCCCCAAGACCAGATTCTATGGCACAGGAGAGGTCGCCGGGCCGCTGCGTCGCAACGGGCGGACAACCACGCTCTGGAACACCGATTCATTCGGGTATGACATCGAGACGCCATCCTTATATCAGTCGCACCCGTGGGTGCTCGGGCTTCGTGATGATGGCTCAGCGTTTGGGCTGTTGATCGACACGACGGGCAGGTGTGAGATCAATCTCGATGCGGATATCGGTGTTGCGGCTGAGGGGTACGCGCCTCCGGTCTATCTCATTGAGGGTGGGTCGCCCCAGGATGTGCTCGAAGCGCTGGCGGGGTTGATCGGTACGACACCATTGCCGCCGTTGTGGGCGCTGGGGTTTCACCAATGCCGATATTCGTATGGGTCTGAGCACGAGGTTCTGGAGATTGCTGAGCAGTTTCGAGAGCGGTGGCTGCCGTGCGATACGCTCTGGCTGGATATCGATTACATGGACGGCCTGCGGAGCTTTACGATCGACCCGCACCGGTTCCCGGATGTCGAGAAGATGGTTGCGCAGCTGCGGGTTTGGGGGTTCAGGACAGCGTGGATCCTTGACCCGGGCATCGAGGTTGATCCCGAGGATGAGACATTTGCAAGCGGCGAGCTGCTGGATGTGTTTGTGCGCTCGCAAGAGGGTGAGCGGTTTGAGGGCGAGGTCTGGCCCGGGCGGTGCGCGTTTCCTGATTTTATGAACGCCGACGCGAGGCGGTGGTGGGGCGACCTGACCGCGAGGTTTGTCCGCCGGTGCGGGGCCGATGGCGTGTGGAACGACATGAACGAGCCGTCGGTCTTTGATGGGCCGGGGCGGACGCTCCCCGTTGATTGCGTGCACCATGCCGACCCCGAGTTGGGAGGCCCGGGCACGCACGCGCGGTATCACAATATCTATGGCATGCAGATGGCGCGGGCGTCGCGCGAGGGGCTCTTGCGTGAACGGTCAGACCGCCGACCCTTTGTCCTGAGCCGGAGCAACTTCCTCGGGGGGCACCGGTACGCCTGCTGCTGGACGGGCGACAGCACAAGCACCTGGGAGCACCTGTCGTGGACGATCCCGATGATGCTGAACCTTGGCATGAGCGGGCAGCCTTTGGCGGGGTGTGATATCGGTGGGTTTGCGGACAACGCTGACGACATGCTCTTAGCGCGGTGGATGGGGATCGGGTGCTTGTTGCCCTTTGCGCGCGCGCACTCGGACAAGAACACCAATCGGCACGAGCCCTGGTCGTTTGGGCATGGGTGTGAGCACGCGTGTCGGCTTGCGCTTGAGCGGCGGTATCGACTCTTGCCCTATACCTACACGCTCTTTGCTCAGGCCGAGCAGACGGGCCTGCCCCCGATGAGGCCGTTGTTCTTTGCCGACCCTTCCGATCCGTCGCTGCGGGATGCGGAGGATTCATTCCTGCTTGGTCGTGATGTGCTTGTCCGGGCAAGTGTTCGGCTTGACAATGTGTGCGAGTCTCCGATGCCCAAGGGGGTGTGGCGATACTTTGAGCCAGCGGAACAGTCAGATGACAACCTGCCGCGGTTGTTGCTGCGGGGCGGTGCGATCCTGCCTATGGGGCCGATCATGCAGCACACGGGGCAGTGGCCACTCGACCCCGTGACGCTTGTTGTGAGTCTTGATGCAGCGGGTGAGGCTGAGGGCGTGCTGTATGAGGACGCGGGGGAGGGGTTCGGGTATCGGGAGGGGGAGTACCTGATGACGAGGTATGTGGCACAGCGTGAGGGCAAGCACCTCCGGCTGTGGATCGAGGGGGCAGAGGGCGAGCGAGCGAGGCCGTTACGGGTGGCGGAGGTTGTTGTGTTGCTCGATGATGGCGAGGCTGTGCGGGCGACCGGGGTGGGGGGGGATGTGATCCGGGTGCTGCTGGGGTAGTTTTTTGGGTTCCTTCGCCCCGCCGGGGCTCTGGTGACGAGACACTCCCTGTCCACGGGTTCCGTCCCGACATTCGTCGGGACTCCACCCGTGGCTAAACACCTGTACCCCTCCGGGGCAAGGGACCGATGCGAGATGTGTTCTCTGATACGCATCCCGTTTATTCTCGTGCTTCACAGCGAGATGGCCGGATTAACAGAGCCCAG
>JAJRZG010000175.1 GCA_024275365.1 Planctomycetota bacterium
AGCAGCAAGATCGTCGGAAGGAGTTCTGGGCAGCCCTCCTGGAGCGGATCGGACATAAGAGAGTGCGTCTGCACGCCAACCTCAGCCCGGGCACAAGCGACTGGCTGTCGACCTCGGCGGGAGTCTCGGGGCTCACATGGACCTATCGCCAACCAAAACGCGGTTGGCAGGTGGAGTTTTACATTGACCGAGGGGGCAAGAACAAGGAATGGAACAAGGCGGCCTTCGACTGGCTGGAGCAACGGCGTGAGACCATTGACACAGCATTCGGGCCGGGTTTGCAGTGGGAACGCCGCGACCCCTATCAATCCGCCCGAGTTATCTACGCAGGCCCAGGCGACTGGCGGGATACAGCGGAGGGCTGGAAACGCACACACGATCAGATGATCGAGGCAATGCAACGGCTGGTGCAGAGCATTGAGCCCCACCTCGCTGAGTTAGAGGCAGAGGTTTCGGCCAATACCGGTTGGGGATGAATGTGGGCAATAGAGTGAACGCCGATGGCGAGAAACGAATCCAACGAGAACATTCGCTGAGTATCAGGGAGATTGGACCAATGGCCATTGAAATCACCATGCCCCGCTTGTCAGACACCATGGAGCAGGGCACCGTCGTGAAGTGGTATGTCTCGGAGGGCGACAGCGTCTCCTCCGGCGATGTGCTCGCTGACATCGAGACCGACAAGGCCACGATGGAGTTGCAGTCGTTCGACGAGGGTACGGTCGGCACAATCGTGGCAGCCGAGGGGGCGACGGTGCCGATCGGAGCGGTCATCTGTGTGTTGGCCGAGGAGGGCGAGTCGCTCGAAGCAGCCTCGGCCTCAGGCGGCGGCGCGATGCAGGCGGCTGATGGCGCATCGGGAACGGTCGTTGCCGATCCCCCGGCCGCCACGGCCGAAGGTCCGGCGGGGGGCTTCGCAGCGGATGCGGACAGCAGCGGGAAAGCCTCGGCCAATGGGCAACGCATCATCGCCTCGCCTCTGGCACGCAAGATTGCTGAGGAACGCGGGATCGACCTTGCCGCTATCCAAGGCTCGGGTCCCTCTGGCCGAATCACCAAGAAGGATGTCGAGTCGGCAGTCCCCTCGGCTGTGCCCATGCCAGCGGGTGCCGGGGCTCCTGCCCAGATGGTGGCCGGGGCTGTGGCAACGCCCGCGATGCCCGACCCGCTGCCGACGATGCTCGGGGCAGCCTCGCTCGAAGACAAGGTTGTTCCCCTCTCGAATATGCGAGCGACGATTGCCAAGCGGCTCGTCGAGAGCAAGACGACGGTGCCGCACTATCAGGTCACCGTCTCGGCCCGCGTCGATGCCCTCCTCGAACTCCGCGAGCAGCTCAACGAACAACTAGCCGACCAAGGCGTCAAGCTCAGTGTCAACGATTTCCTCGTGCGGGCGTGCGCGGTCGCCATGCACGAACACCCGTTTGTCAACGCCTCGTGGGACGAGGGTACCGGCAGCGGGCCGACCATCCGGCTGCATGGCCGGGTCAATGTCGGCGTGGCGATCTCACTTCCCCCCGAGCGCGGCGGCGGGTTGGTCGTTGCCACCATCCGCGAGGCCGACCGCATCGGGCTGCGGCAGATTTCGACCGAAACAAAACGCCTCGCCAAGAAAGCCCGTGAGAAGGGGCTGACCGTCGAGGAAATGAGCGACTCAACCTTCACGATCTCGAATCTCGGCATGTTCGGCGTCGATCACTTCACAGCCATCATCAACCCGCCCAACGCGGCCATCCTCGCGGTCGGCCGGGCAATCGAAAAACCCTTTGTCGAGTTTGATGAAGAGGGCGAGCCGGAGTTGGTAATCGGGCACGAGATGTCGATGACGATGTCGAGCGATCACCGGGTGGTCGATGGCGCGATGGCTGCCCAATACCTCCAGACGGTCAAAGACCTGCTCGAAAAGCCGGCCTCGCTCTTGGTCTAAGCGAGCAGAGGCGGTAAGGTGGACTCATGGACGATCGACACGATCAGCACGATGCGCACGGCCGATCGGTCCTGATCGGGCCGGGGATCGAAAGACCGGGGCTTTCGGTCGACGACCTGCCCGAGCCGGGGAACGCCCCCCCCCAGGTCGAGGGGCAGCGGCTGCTGATGCGTCTGGTGGTCGCGTTCTGTCTGGCAGTGGTTTTGGCTGCTGTCTGCTTTGTGATCCTGCCGGCCAAGGGGATCGATGTCCCGGCGTATATCCCGTTGCTGGCGGTGGCGATTATTGCGATCGCTGCTCTCATGACGGCCAGTGCCGAGGGGCAACTTCCGACCCGTGCCGAGCGGGAGGGGGCGCAGGGCCAAGGCGGCTGTGGGTGTGATGAGGGCCGCCCGGTGGGGTGTTGTTCCGGGCCGAGGCCGCCGAGGTTTTTAAGGGAGCCCCGGAAGAGAGGGTGAGGGGACCGATCCGAGTTGATGCGCATCGCTCTGAGCCTCGGACTTCAGTCCGGGATTGATTCATGTATTGCTCGTCTCTTCCCACCCCACCCCCGACTGAAGTCGGGGGCTCGGATACGCTTGCGTCTTGACAAAGCGATTACACATCCCCGTCCTGCTCGAAGAGATCCTCGATCGGCTCGACCCAAAGCCGGGCGAGACCTACGCCGACTGCACAGCCGGTCTGGGTGGCCACGCGGTGGCGGTCGGGGCTCGGTTGGCTCCCGGGGGGCGGATTGTCCTCAACGATGCCGACGCGGGCAACCTCGAACAGGCAGCGGATCGGGTGGCGACCGAGGCCCCCGGGGTCGAGATCCAGCCCATCCATGGCAACTTCGCCAGCCTCCCCCGACGGCTGGTGGCAAAGGGGCAGCAGGCCGATATGGTGCTCGCCGACCTGGGGTTTGCCTCCAATCAGATGGACGACCCCGAGCGGGGGTTTGCCTTCTCTCGGGATGGGCCTCTGGACATGCGGCTCGACCCTGCCGGGCTGACGACAGCTGCCGATCTGGTCGCGACGCTCCCCGAGGATGAACTGGTCAGAATCCTGCGTGAGTACGGCGAGGAGAAGGCCGCCCGACCCATCGCCCGAAAGATTATCGCTGCTCGGCAGGAGGGGCCGATAGCAACGACAGCCCAGCTTGCAGCGATGGTGCGGCGCGTGGTTCGGACTGGCGGCGGAATCGACCCGGCGACCCGGACCTTTCAGGCGCTTCGGATCGCGGTCAACGACGAGTTGGGGTCGCTCGAAGGGCTCCTGGCTGCGGTGCAGCGGGGGGCAAGGATGCACGGAGAAGGCTGGCTTGCTGCCGGCGCGAGGGTCGCGATCGTGAGTTTCCATTCGCTTGAAGACAGGATGGTCAAGCGGGCGTTTGGAGCGCTGGTGCGCGACGGGCTTGCCGAGCCGATCGGTCGGCAGCCGACGACGGCTGGTGAGGATGAGGTTTCGGTGAATCCGCGTTCGCGTTCGGCAAAGTTACGGGCGATTCGGTTGATTGAGACGGGGAAAGCGCAGCCGCCGGGGCTGTGAATGGGTAGAGTGTTTTCGGCTGGCCACGGTTGGCTCTGCCGGGATGGGTTTGACTCTCGCGAAGAGCAGGGATGCTGTCGTGAATCGTGAACAAAAGATAGCGTTGATTCTTGGGTTTGCTGTGATCCTTGTTATGGGGGTCTTGGTGAGCGATCACTGGTCGGGTGCTCGGCAGCTCCAGATCGCCGACGCGACCGAGGGCGACTCAGGGCGGATCGAGGTCATGCCGATTGCGGTGCTGCCCGACCCAGGGAATGCCCAAAGACAGCTTGCAGTTGCAGACGAGAGTCAGAAAGCCCCGGTTGATATGCCCAACAGCCGGGCTGGTACGCAGACCGGTGGGATTGTACAGATCCCGCTTGGTGGTGCGGGCACGCCCTCGCCTTTAGGGATCGTTTTACAGAACGCGCAGGACCGGGTCGAGCAGCCCGAGCCGGATCTCACATGGCAGGACCGCGTCCGAGACATGGGTGACCGCGTGGCTCAAGGGCTGAGCGATGGCATCCCCGCTGCGACGAAGGTGGAGCGGCAGCCAGTGACGCGAGTTGAGACCAAACAGGCTCAGGACCGTGTTGCAGAGGTTCCCAATCAACAGCCGATCCGCCACACGGTCAAGAAGAACGAGTCGCTCTACAAGATCGCGGCCAAGTACCTCGGTAATGGCAACCGCTGGCGAGAGATCGCGCAGGCCAACCCCGGCAAGGTCGGGAAAAATGGCAGCATTCGTGCGGGGGTGATGCTGGTGATTCCAAACACCTCGGGCCTCACGCCGCCCTCGCGGCGGTGGGCTCCTGCCCAGAGACTGGCCAATCGTCAACCCGCCGAGAAGCCGGTCCTGTCCAGACCGATCACCTACACCGTTGCCAAGAACGATTCGCTCGGCAAGATTTCGCAGCGATTCCTCGGGACGGTCAAGCGGATGGACGAGATCGTCCGGGCCAACGCCGACAAGATCGACAACCCCGATCATATCCGTGCGGGGATGGTGCTGACGATCCCCGCCCGGTCCTGAGCCTGTCCAGGGGAACGCTGTGTTTGCGAAAACTGCGGTTGTCATTCTGGCTCTTGGCATCTGCGCGTGCAGCCTGCTTGCGTTGCGTCAGGCCCGGTTGCAAGCGGCCAACGAACTTGCTGAGGCACGGCTCCGTGTGCGGGCGATTGACGAGCGGGTGAGTCTCGTTCGCGCGGTGATTGCGGGTTCTATCACACCTGAGGCCGTCGAAGAGATGACCCAGGAGGCCGCGACACCGATGGTGCCGCTCGCGCAGCAGCGAGAGCAACAAACTGTTGATGAGCAAGACTATGAGGACAAGACAATACTCACCGCAGGTGGGCTCGCAGCAGGTGAACACTGATGCAGCCTGAGCGCGCAGACTCACGGATCGATCTGATCGTGCGGCTGACCGGGTGGGGGGTGAGCCTGCTGATGGTTGCAGTCCTGGCACGGGTTGCGTTCTTGCAGATCGCACCGAGCGAGCAGTTGCAGCCGTATGCCCAGAACCAGACCGCGAGCCGACCTGTTCAGGGCTATCGCGGTGAAATCCTCGATCGAAGAGGCCGACTGCTCTCGACGAGTCGGCTTGGGTATCGGGTCTTTGTGGACCCCGAACGCCTGAACCGGAAGAAACTCGACGAGACAATCATACAACTCGCCAAAGCAACCGACCAGCCGGTCGAGGTCGTCGGCCAGAGGCTCGTGCGAGCGGTCTCCATCAATGACACGCGAAGGTCGGCACTTCAACCCATCGAGAGTCCAGAAAAAGGGATTTCGCAGACCATCAGAGTCTGGCTCGGGGGCGGGATGAAAGTGCCCCAGCGTTCTCTGGCTGTGGCATCGAACCCATCGGTGTCGGAGGTCAGTTCGGTCGAGCCCGTCGCCGAAGCAGAGGCGGGTGAGACCACCGCAGAGATCATAGAGGAAGAAGAACCCAAACCCCTGATCCGGTATGTCGTGATCGGCAACATCCTCACAGAAACTCAGGTCGCGGCAGTGCGGCGGCTCGGGTTGCGCGGTGTCCACCTCGAACGGCGACCGGTGCGGGAGTACCCGGGTGGTGATGTCATCGCGTCAATCATCGGCAAAGTCGGTGTCGAGCATGTCGGGCTGATGGGCGCAGAGCTCTCACTCGACAATGCTCTCGAAGCCTCGAACGGCACAGCACGCTATGTGCGGGATGCCTCGGGTCGGCCGCTCTGGATCGAACGCGGGCAGTGGACCCCAGCGACCCATGGCTCGACGCAGCGGCTCGCGATCGACCTCGAACTCCAACGGATCGCCCAGGAAGAGCTCGACCGAGGCATGGAGGATGCCGACGCGGCTGGCGGACGACTCGTGATGATGGACCCGATGACCGGCGAAATCCTCGCGATGGTGGACCTCTACCGTGATGTGGGAGAGCTGCCCGAGTTCCCGTGGGTTGCCAAAGAGCCCGATCCCGACGCACCCTCCATGCCGGAGTACGACCCATACAACACGGTGCGCTGCCGCACACTGGCAGATGACCCCGGGCGTGCAATCCACCCGGCACTCGGCAGAAACCGCTGCGTCGAAGACATTTACGAGCCTGGTTCAACCTTTAAGCCGTTCGTCTGGTCGCTGCTCACAGAGTCGGGCCTGGTGACACCCGATGAGGTGTTTGACACCGAGGGCGGCAGGTGGCGCAACAAGTATGGCCGGGCGTTTAATGATGTGACGCGACGCCCGGAGATGACCTGGACCGAGGTGCTTATCAACTCCTCCAATATCGGCATGGTCAAGGGCGGCTCGCGGATGGACTTTGCCCCGATGCGCACCGGTATCTTGCGGTTTGGGTTTGGCACAACGACCGGGATCGGGCTGCCGGGAGAAACCGCGGGGCTTGTCACCTCTGTGGCAAAGTGGAGCCACTGGACGCAAGAGTCGGTGTCCTATGGGCATGAGGTCGCGGTCACACCTGTCCAAATGGCGAGGGCTTTTTGTGCGTTTGCGCGTAGCGGCGAGATGGCGGGGACATTACCCACAGTCAGGCTGCTTGCGGTCGATCCGGGAAGAGCCCAGAGTGATGCGATTATCCGTGCGCTGCCGACAGATATCGCCACACTGACCCGAAAGACCCTGCGCCATGTCGCGGCCAAGGTCGAGAAGAACATGGCTGCGGATCCTGATCTGCCAGAATCTGGCTGGCGGTACCAGATGTTTGGGAAGTCCGGGACAGCCGAGATCCCACTGGGCAGAGCGCCGAAAGGCATGAAACGCCCCCGCAACTCGACCGGGTATTTCGACAACCAATACAACTCAAGCTTTGTCGCGGGGGCACCGCTCGAATCGCCCCGGCTGTTGGTGGTTGTTGTGATCGACGACCCAGGGCCGGAGCGTGTCGAGGCCAAAGAGCACTACGGCTCGCGTGTCGCGGGGCCGGTCGCAAGGCGGGTTCTTGAGCGGTCGCTGACCTATCTGGGCGTCGTGCCCGATGTCGCACTGGAACCCGACACGGAACCCGAACAGGCACTCGCGACCCGATAACCAGTGAAATCCGGGGTTGTTATCCTGTATTATGTGGACATTCCGCAGTATTGCCTCTGCTTTTTGGCTTGTTTAGCCGCTCGAAATCGGATATGCTCAATGCTGAGGCTGCGGGAGATTCCCGCGGTATGAGAGACATACAGAGTTTTTTGAGGAGACAGAGATGAAGCTATCCCTGATCGCTTGCGCGGCTGTTGCTGCGGTTGCTACCGCCGCTATTGCTCAGCCTTACTATGTTCGTGGTGATTTTAACGGCTGGACCAACAACACCGACGCAATGGTGCAGACCGACACCAACCGCTGGGAATACACCGTGACCGGCCTCACCCCAGGCGCGATTTATGAGTTCAAGGCAACAGTCGATGACTGGTCAACCAGCGCCCCGGGCAGCAACGCCAAGTACACCGCCGATGCCAACGGCGAACTGCACATCAACCTCTTCGACACCGACACCCACGCCGACGGCTGGATGCCCGAGGGCAAGTGGCGCCTCGGGTACACAGACAACGGCTCGTTCGATTGGGAACTCATGGGCGACATGAACGGCTGGGGCGGTGGGGCCGAGTGGTTCCTCAACGACATGGGTGCAGGCTTGCACTCAGGCACCTTCGCCATTCCGGCAGGCACCTACCAGTTCAAGTTCCGCAGCCAGAACAGCTGGGACTTCTCCATCGGTGATGACTTCGGCAACTCGGCCGCAAACAACGAACTCGTCCTCGCCTCTGACGAACTGGTGCAGTTCGACATCGACATGTCCAACGGCCGTTGGCGCACGACGATCATCCCGGCCCCCAGTTCGGCGGCACTCCTCGGCCTTGCTGGCATGGTCGCCACTCGTCGGCGTCGCTGATCGACCTGGATTGATCCGTTCAAGCAGAAGCCAATACAATCAAAACGCCCCGTTGCACAGTGCAGCGGGGCGTATTTCTTTGTGTGGCCTCGGCTCTCCCGTTCACCCCACCCATCCCCTGTTGACGCACAAGCTTCAAGCGGGACCAGTATCACTCCATCTCAGCGAGCACTTCATCGGGGATATCGGCATTGGTATAAACCTTCTGGACATCCTCACTGTCTTCGAGCGCATCGACGAGGTTCAGGACAGTCCGGGCTTTGCTCGCATCGAGCACCACCAGATCGTTGGGGATCTTGGCAATCTCAGCATCGACAATCTCGATCGCCGCAGCCTCTATTGCGTCTTTGACATTGGCAAAGTCGGCTGGGCTTGTCAGGACAGTCCACACCCCCGGGTCGTCATCGTGTGGCTCAGGGGACTCGACATCATCAGCGCCAGCTTCAAGCGCAGCCTCCATCACGGTGTCTTCACCAACCGATCCCGGGATCATAATGCGGCCGCGAGTCTCAAACATAAACCCGACACACCCGGTCGCGCCGAGATTCCCGCCATGCTTTGCAAAGAGGCTCCGGACCTCGGGTGCGGTGCGGGCACGGTTGTCGGTCAGGGCATCGACGATCACCGCGATGCCCCCGGGGCCGTAACCCTCATAGGTGATCGCAACAAAGGCATCGCCCCCTGCCGACCCCGCGCCCTTATCCACAGCGCGCTTGATCGTGTCCTTGGGCATGTTGGCGTACTTGGCTTCATCGATGGCGTACCGCAGCGTGAGGTTTGAGCCTGGATCACCGCCACCAGCGCGGGCTGCTGCGATGATCGCGCGCGAACACTTCGACCAGATCTTGCCCCGCTTTTTGTCCTGGCGTTCTTTGCGGTGTTTGATATTCGCCCATTTGCTATGACCTGCCACGCGATGTCTCCTCTATCTCGCACGCGGGGTGCGTTGGTAAGTGCTGCAAGTGCCTTTTGGGATTGTGATGCAACCCTTGGCTCTCTGTTGAGTCTAGCGGTCTAGCAGTGGGGCGACCGCCGGCTCTTCGCCTGCCCTGATCGCATCGAGCTTGCCACCCACACGGGTCTGGGTCTCTGTGAGCCGGGTTCGGAGCAGAGATTCACCCCCATCACGAAGCCTGACGAGTTGATCGATCAAGAGTTGCTGGGCTCTGATCCAGGCTGTCCGGGCCCGATTGGGCTATCCTGCACGCCAGAGCGCATCACCGAGGTGGTCGTGGATCGTCGGATTCTCACTCCCCCCGGGCAGCCCGCTGGCAGCGATCAGCATGGAGACAGCCCCCACCCTGATCGAGCCATCGGGGAGCGATTCATTGGTGTATTGGCCGAACTTGTACCGAAGCCAGCCGAGTGAATCCGCGATGCTTGACTGATCGGGCCGGAGCTTGTAGGCAAGTTCGAGCAGCCGTTCTGCCTCGTCGAGGTTCTCGTGCCGTTCGAGCAGGAAGTACCCCAGGTTGTTGGCGCTCCAGGCATGTTCTGGGTAATAGCGCAGCGACTCTCGATAGATCAACAGGGCGGCACCCTCTCGGCCTGAGCCCTGGAGCGAGCCGGCGAGTTGGTAGGCAACCTGACCACGAGCCTGGTCGAGTGTCTCGATGGGGATGAGCAGCCTCGACGCACTGTCGCCGATGATTGAGTTGGCAAGCGTCATGGAATCGATCGCAGCAAGCAGTGAGTCGGTTTCCTCTGCGATCTGCGCATCGGTTGTCTCGGGGGCAGTGCTTATCAATGCCCAGAGTGCGTATCGAGATTGCCAGGTCAGGTCGATCCCGCGATCCTCAATGAGACGAAACAACGCAATCGCGTCAGCACGGGCGGTGGGGGTTGTTGGTTGTGCAGCGCGCGATGCCATGGACGAGACGAGGGAAAAAATGGTCCCCCGCTGGGGCATCGTCAGGTGAGCGGCCTCGGGCAGTGCATCTTTGATGAGCGGTGAGACTTCGCTCCAGCGGTCGGCGCGGGCAAGAACCTCGGCGTGTTCCAGGCTCGTCTCGATGCCGCGGCCGCTGGCGGTGAAGCGGGTCATTGCGAGATCGAAGGCTTCATCAGTGCGACCGCTTTCGTAGAGCACGCCTTCAAGTTCGCGGGATATCACGGGAGAGGGTCGGGATTCGAGCCCCTCACGGAGCGTTTGCTCTGCGTCCTCATCGCGGCTCAGCAGGTGGAGCAGGCGGGCGTGTGCCACAATAAGTTCTGGCGAAACCGGCAGCGATTGCGTCAGCCGCAACAGAAAGTGCTCGGCATCTTCGAGCGTTTCGGAGCGGGGGGTATCGGCTTTCCCGGTCTTCTCGAGATATGATCCAACGACACGGGCTCGCTGCGTCCAAATCTGGAGCAGCATCCTAAGCGCGTTGCCGTTCGTGGGCGCGTCCTCAGCCAACTCGCGGAGAGATCGCTCAGCCTGGTCGAGCAGACCCCGCCGGGCTTCCTCCTGCGCATTGACCCAACGCAACAGGTGGCTCGATGGCACGCGAGCCCGCAACTCGCGGATGGTCTCAGCAGTCTTTTGTTGATTGCCAAGAGCCTGATACACATTGACGAGCCCCTCGTACGGCCGCTCGTCATACGGATCGAGCGCAACAGCACGATCGAGCATTTGTAAAGCCTGCTCCATATCGCCCACTGCCATCGCCAACTCTGAAGCAAGCAACAGTGTCGAGAGCGTTGGGTCTTCTGAAAGGACAGGTCCCAGGAGTGCAAGCCCCTTTGCATATCGCTGCGCACCTCGGCAGAGACGGGCAGCCGCGATCGGGTGCTCGATGAGTGAATCGAGCGCGTTATCGACGATGTCCCACGCCCCCGCAGAGGCTGCGGCGAGCCCGCGTGAGGCAAGAAATGCAGCTGTCAGTGCGTCCCCGCCTGCCTCTGGCGTTCCTAGCTGCAGACTGGCCGCTTCGACGAACCAATGAAAGTTACCAAGCACATGAATCCGCACCAATCGGCCCGTGAGAGATTCCGGTAACGACTCAAGTAGGGCAACCGGGCGTGAGTGCCATGCCAGTAGTGCATCGGTGATGATCTCGGCATCAGACTGGACGCGGTTCACGAGTTGCAGCGAGAGTTTCTCGCGGCTGGCATCATCACCCGGGAGGGCAAAGATCGCATCAATCACACGACGATCACCGGGCGCAGCCATCGCCCGGGCGAGGAGCAACGCCTCGGATTCTTGAGACCCGGAAACCGCAGCACGAGCCAGGACCAACGCGGTCTCGGTCGAGGCTGTGCGCAGCTCGGGGAGCGAGGCATCCAGATCACCGAGCGCACGGGCGACCAACGGGCCGACATTCTTGTCATCGGTAAGTAACGCGAACAGGCGGAGGTCTCTCGCGTCTGCACGGCCTTCGTGTTGAGCGATCGAATCGAGCACAAGCAACCCCACAGCAGCACGCTGGCCGCTGCGCAATAAGATATATGCGCGACGCGCGAGAATGGCTCCCGGATCGACCGAGGGCATACCCGCTGCGGTGGCATAGGCCCGCTCGGCAAGCTTGTCATCACCCAGGCGGCACGCGGTGTCCCCGATCTGGAGCCATAGATCGGACGCTCGGCGGGCAATGTCTGAGGCCTCCTTGCCAAACCGTGTCGGTGCGCGCAGTTGGCGCGGGAGCACAAGCCCCTCCTGCAACGCCGCGATCGAGGCGCGCAGATAACCCAACTGTCTGAGTGGGGTTGCAATGCGCACCAACGCAACCTGCTGGAGCAGTGGGTCTACCCGCCTGGGTTGCGCATCGAGGCACCGGGCAAGATAGTGGGCCGCGAGCTCGTGCTGAGCGGTCTGGGTGGCCTGTATCCCGAGGATCGCAAGCGAGATCGCATCGGTTGAGCCCAGATCAACCGCCTTCTTTCGGCTCAGCAACGATGCCGGCACCTGGCCAAGCCGTGCCTGGGCCTCGGCAAGCCGCAGCCATGGTGCCGGGGCGGTCGGGTCGATTTGGGCAGCTGCTGCAAGATCACGCGCAGCAGCGGGGTTGTCACCCGCAAAGAGCTTCGATATGCCCGAGGTGTAGAGGCGTCGCGCCCGCACCAGCGCTCCCTCCGTCGGGGATTGTATGGGCTGGCTTGGAGCAGGGTTCAGATCGAGTTGTCGGGCTGCGAGCAGGGCATCATCGAGTGAAAGGTGCGCCCGGAGCGATGCCGGGTCATCTTCAGAGAGCGGAGTGAGGTGATCAGTATCCAACCCGCGAAGGCGAGGGACCGGGAGTGGCGATCGTGATGGCTGCTCGGCATCGCGCAACGCGAGCAGAGAAGCATAACTTGCCGAGGCATCCGACCAATCGAAGTTCACGGGTGCGGTGTGGGCGACTTGCGGTGTCGTGTCGCCAATCGTCGCGCACCCGGAAACACCAGCAAGGAACAGCATTCCCGTGATCACAAGCACCACGCGCCGCAGTGCATCACACATCACGATTCCTTCTTTGAGCATTCAGCCGGTGGCGTTGGGTTGTCCTCATGGGCAAGCTCGACTCGTGGCTCCTGTGTCTTTACCTTCTGCAGCGGTGTTCGCTTGTGCGCGCCATCACGCCACGCATCGAGCACGAGCACGATCTGCTCGGCATCGCTCGCCCTGATCTGCCTTTCGAGCCAGCGCTCAGCGTCATCGGGAAGCAACCCCGGGCTGAGCACCTTCTCTCGCATAAGGAGCGCACACAACTTGCGATCGGTGGGGATCGCGTGCCCATGGAAACCAAAGAGCGTCACCCTCGCTGCGACAAATGGGGTTATGCCTTCGAGCGTGTCGAGATAGTCCCGTACCTCGCGCTTGGAGGCCGAGACGAGGTTGTCGAGTGTGACGATGTGCTCACGACGATAGATGGTGTTCAGAGAAGCCCGAAGACGCTCGGCCCGTTCTTGCGAGACGCGGTCACGCATCCCGATCCATGTCTCGATTTCATCAGGCATCGAGACGCGGAGCTCGTTGGTGTCGATGATTGAATCGTGAAGGTTGGCACGGGCGACAGTCGCAAGGGCTGGTGTCGATTCCCACAACAGAAACGAATAGACAAGCAGGTCGATAAGCGGCGCAATACCACTGTGCCCCCGCGCAGGAACTACCTCGGCAGGCTCGATCGTGCCCAAGAGACTCGTGAGCAGCGAGGCAAGCCTGTCACTATCGCCGATAGGAGCGGTCATGATGCCCAGTCCTTGTGGGGCGTGTCGCCATCAGAGGTCGGGCCAGTATCGGTGTGTGTCTCGATCTGCCCTTCCCGTGCTTCTCGCTCATCGCGGACGCGCCCAAGAGCCTCGAGCACCTCGGCCTGCCGTTTGAGCGATTCATCGAGCTGGAACGAGAGCATCGGGAGGCGACGGATGGCAACAGTCTTGCCCAGCTCTCGGCGGATGTGCCCAGCTGCGGCCTTGAGCCCGTGCATCGTCAACGCCTGCTTCTCGATGGGCAGGACCGAGACTGAGATAAACGCTGTCGTGAGGTCGTCGGTCACGCGCACCTTCGTGATGGTGATGAGCCCCTGGATTCTCGGGTCTTGCAGCCCGCGCGCGAGCAGCGATTGCAACTGCCGATCAATCGTCGCGGCGATCATCTCCGTGCGTTTACTCACTCGTCGCCCTCATCCATTAGTGACAACATCTCCCGACGCAGCATTGCCTCGTCGTTCCCGCTCATCGTTGAAGACGGCTTCATCGACCGCTCCTGGATCACCCGTCGGCTGGTTGTGCCGACCTCGGCATCCCGCAGCCCACGGAGCTTGGCATCGATCGCATCGAGCGTCTTGCCGACATGCTTGCCATCGGCAGAAACCACCGAAACCGCCAGCACCGCGACATTGAGCATCTCCTGCTCACCCACCTCAGCAACCGCGACCTGGTGCTCGCGGTGGAGCCGATCCTTCACCGATTGCACCACCCGGCGTTTGTCTTTGAGCGACAGCGCCTGCGGGAGAAGAAGCTCAAACTGCACAACACCGATCACCATAACGCCGTATTCGCAAGGCCTGTGCCCGCGCCCCGCCCCGGTTTAGAGAGTTCTCTTGACCTCGATATTCTTGTAACACTCGAGGATATCGCCTTCCTTGATATCGTCGTACCCGTCGATCTTCATGCCGCACTCCATCCCGGATCGAACCTCCTTGGCATCGTCCTTGACCCGCTTGAGCTGCGAGAGCTTGCGGTCGTTTTCGATGACGATATCGCCACGGGTCACGCGGATGAGCGCATCGCGTTCGATGCTGCCGTCGGTGACATAGCAGCCCGCGATCATGCCGACCTTGGACACGCGGAACACCTGGCGAACCTCGGCATGCCCGATCACCTCCTGGCGAAG
>JAJRZG010000176.1 GCA_024275365.1 Planctomycetota bacterium
GAAGTTTGCCCACGAGCCGGCGAGGTTGACATACTCGACATCGAGCGTCTTTCCGGCTTCGACCCCCGTGTGCTGGGTGTAGAAGGAGAAGTATGTGGGGAAGGCGGCATTGCCCATGAGGAAGGTGTTGGACTCTGCCGTTTCGGCGTTGTCGAGGTTGAGCGAGTAGGGCGCGCTGGGCTCGTTGGTGCCTTCGGTGTTGACGGTGCCGGTGACGGTGCCCCAGGTTGCCTGGTTGAGGCTTGTGGAGGCGAACTCTTCGACGAAGGGGACGGGGTTTCCCGCGAAGAAATCGACGGTGATGTCATCGACATACCAGTCGTCTGTGCCGTCGTTGCCTTGCGTGCTGAACCGGAGTGCAAAGTCGGCACTCCACCCGATGATGGGGACGGGTGCGGTGTGGTAGGCAAAGTCGGTCTGGTCGGTGCCGTCGGAGGTGACGGTGATGAGTGTGTTCCAGTCGCCGAAGAAGTCGAGGAACTCGAGGGTCATCGTCTCGCCACTCTCGACCCCCGTGTGTTGGGTGTAGAACGAGACGAAGGGTGCCTCGGTGACACTTGAGATATTGATGGATGCCGAGGTGATCGAGTCGGCGTTGTCGAGGTTGAGCGAGTAGGGTGCACTGGGCTCGTTTGTGCCGTTGGTGCTGACCACGCCGCCGTTGTTGGTGGGCCAGACATTGTCGTTGAGTGCGGCATCCTCGAAGGGCTCAGAGAATGGGAAGGACGCGCCGCCCCCGCCGACGAGGAGGAGTGAGTTGAAGGAGTTGATACGGCCATAGCCGAAGGTGTCGTCAACGCCCGAGGCACCGAGGTCGTCACACCCGTTTTTGACGATAAACTCGACCTCGTCTGGAGTGAGGCTTGGGTTGTAGGACCAGATAAGGCCGATGAGCCCCGCGGTGAGTGGTGCCGAGAAGCTGGTGCCGCTGACACCGGCGTACCCGCTGCCGGTGTTGGTGGTGTAGACATTGCTGCCCGGTGCCATGAAGTCAACGCTGCGACCCTTTGCGCTGAAGCTGGATTTGGTGTCTGAGTTGGTTGTAGCACCCACGACAATGACATCATCAGCATCACGGTCACCCCAGTTGAGTGTTGCGCCGTCGTTGCCTGCTGCCCATGTGAGCAGGCTGCCGAGATTTTTGATTGCTGTTGCGGTCGAGCGGACGGAGTTGGAGCTGACCCCGGAGTAGGAGACATTGGCAACCTTGTCCCCGGCTTGGACGGAGGTGAGGGCGGCGTGGGTGAGTGTGCTTATGCTGGAGGAGCCGCTGGAGCTGTTGGAAACCCGCATCATGCGGTGGCTGAGGTTCCACCCGACGCCCGAGACACCCGTGCCGTTGTCGCCGTTGGCAGCAGCGCAGCCTGTGGTCATCGTGCCGTGGGGGTGGACAGCTCCGATATTGCCACCATCATTCTCCCAGACGCGATTGACAGCGTTGTAGCCTTCTTTGCGGTGGAGCAGGAGGTCTGGGTGGTTGGTCTGGATGCCGGTATCGCAGATACCAACGGTGACCGCCGGCGTGCCGGTGTGGATATCCCACGCCTCGCACGACGACATGCGGTTGGTGTTGTGGTGCCACTGGTTGTTGAGGCGGGTGTCGCTTGTGCAACTTGCGATTGGGTAGACTGTCCAGTCGGGCTCGGCGAAGTGGAAGAGCCCCGTTGCCATGAGCTTGGTAATGAGGGTGTTCTCGGTCTCGCCCTCGGGCACGATGATGACATGGTGATCGACCAGCGGCTCGTACCAGTATTCCTCATAGTTGGCAAGCAGGGTCTTGGCCTGGCGGATGGTTGCCTCGATCTCGGCCTGCTGGAGGCCGCGATCGGCGAGGACCTCAAACTGGAGTGGGCGGACGATCAATCGTCCCGAGAACTCCATCGCGCCGGGGACTTCCTGGTATTGCTCCGCCTGCTGGGGTGCGTTGTTTGAGGAGCGGGAAACCTGAGCCTGTGCGCTGGCAGCAAGACCGACACAGGCGACGATGACAAAACCACTGAGCTTCATTCTGAGACTCCTCTGAAAAATACGGGTTCTTTCGTATGCGTCAGAGGCACCCCCCTCAGACGCGATCGGCTGCGAGGCTCTCGTCGGCACGATCCGGGGACCGATCCGACGAAAGCCAGCAAGCAACGACGATAGGAATGGATAACAGGCAAATGCCCAAGGGCAGCCACGAAACCGCAGTATGAGAACCCGAATGTCACCCAAATCTCGCTACTAGCTTGCACCTATAGCTACGGCCCATGTGTGGATTGGATCCCCACGAATGGGGGTGTATCGCAAAAAAAGCCCCGGGATACGAATCCCGGGGCTTTGGGTTGTTACGGATAGATGTATCTGCTTCTTCTTAGCAGCCCGCAGTCCAGAGGTTGAGGAAGGCCAGGACATCGAGGGTGTTGATGTCACCATCACCGTTGATGTCGGCGGAGCTGTCGCCGGCGTTCCAGGCGTTGAGGAAGGCGAGCAGGTCCTGGGTGTTGACGGTGCCGTCGCCGTTGAAGTCGGCGATGCAGTCATCGGGTGGCGTGAACTCATCGCCGAGCCTGATGTCATCGACGAACCAGTCGTCTGTGGCATCGGTGCCGTTGGCGCGGAATCGGATGGCGAAGTTGTCGTGGTAGGAATCGACCTCGACCTGCGCCTGGTGGAAGGTGAAGGAGCCCTGGTCGTTGCCATCAGAGGTGATGGTCATGAAGTTTGCCCACGAGCCGGCGAGGTTGA
>JAJRZG010000016.1 GCA_024275365.1 Planctomycetota bacterium
CCGCAGCATCCAATACTCCGCCGTCCCCCCAGCTTCCGGCATCTGGCTGCGGATCGCCATGACATAAATCCCAAGCTGCAAGTCGCTCTTGCTCGGGCTGAGCTTGACCTTGCTCGCCCCGCCGGTCTTGTAATCAACAATCCGCACGCCCGCCCCGATCCGATCCACCCGGTCGAGCTTTGCGATAAGCCGGTGCTCGACCCCATCCACAACATACGGCATCGTGATCCGCTGCTCGATCTCCAGAATCTCCGCTGCGTTGGCAAGCATCATCTCGTGCGCGCGCCTGAGCATCTCCAGGAGTTCATCGACCGTCACCCCATCACCCACTCCCCCCGCCCGCAGCTGCGCAAAGAACCGCCGCCTGCCGTCCGCAATGAGTGCCTCCGCCCCGGGCACCTCACCCCCCTCAGCCTCAGCATCTCGCCACACCATCGCGTGCGCCTCAAGAGCCTGATGCACCAACCCCCCCAGTGAGATTTCGGGCGTGACCGCCTCACCAAGCCCCAGCACACGCTTGACATAAAAACACGCAGGGCATCGCTGGTACTCATTAATCAGCGTAAAGCTCACATCAATCGGTGCCCGCATCGGGGAGAGCACAACCCCCTCGCCCTCTGCCTCCTGCTCATCGAGCTTTGCAGCGAGCCGCTCGGCTGCCTCACTGGCCGCGGTGCCCATCGCCCAACCCGGCTTCTCACCGCACGCATCAAACGCCGCCGCCACCGCCAACCGCTCAGCCGCATCGCGCAGCCTGACAACCGCCTGCTCGATCACCCCGCCATCAGCATCCGCCCGATCGACCGCATCAAGTGCCGCAGCAGCCTGCGCCCGAGCCGCGTGCCGCTCCACCTCGACAGCCCGCCGCCTAAGCTCACGCACGATCACCGGCGAAGCCTCGCGCGTCAGCTCATCACGCCCGCCACCACCCAGGATCTCATCCCCCTCACGCACCACCACAAGCCCCGGCTCATCAAAGATCAACTCCTGGGCGTAGTGCTCGCTCTTGCTGCGCGTCTTGGTCTTCCTCGTCAGCAGCACAAGCCGCCGCTCTGCCCGCGTCGCCGCAACATAAAATATCCGCCGTTCCTCGGCGCGCGCACGCTGCGTGGTGTCTCGCGCATCCCCCAACCGATCCACAAGCCCCTCCGGCAGCTGCACCCGATCGCTCCCCCCGCTCGTCTTTGGAAACCCATGCCCCGGATTCACCCTCGGCACAAACACCACATCAAACTCCAAGCCCTTCGCCCCGTGCGCACTCATCAACTGCACCGCGTTGGCAATCCCGCCCTCACCCTCCTCATCACGCTCGACAAGCTCTTCACCGAGCGCCCCACAGCCCCGGTCCCCCTCATCAAGATCGTGGTAATAACTCCAGAATGATCCAAGATCGCCCGGTACATCGATCCGGTGCTGAATACCACGCACAAACCGCACCACCCGCACGAGGTTCTCGATCCTTCTCGCCCGCTCGCGCCCGCCCAACAAGTCGGCGTGCGCAATATCGCACCGCGTCGCGATAGACCACACCACATCCGAAGCCGTCGCGTGCTGCGCCATGTCGAGCAGCTCATCCCGAAGCCCAAGAAACCGCAACACCCCCGCGTGCGCACCCGCGTGCTCGCGCAACCAGTCGGTATAACTGCGCACGGCTCGGAGAGCCGTGCCACCCGAAGCCTTGTCACCCCCGGGTGCCACTGGACAAAGTCCAGTGCCTTCCCGCCCGCGCTGCCCCGCTTCTCCAACCCTTTGCGCCTTCGCAAACTCCCGCTCCCACGCGCTCAACTGCCCACTCTCCACCCCGATCGGAGGCCGAAACAGCACCCGCCGCACCGCCCAACTCGCCGTCGGGTTCACAAGCAGCTCGACCCACGCAAGCAAGTCCTGCACCCCGTCATCCTCAGCAACCCCCCGCACCCTCCGCCGCTGCATCGGGATGTCCTCGAGATCGAGCGCCCCCGCGATCCGGTCAAGCTCCCCGTGCGTGCGCGCAATCACCGCGATCCGCGACAGCTTCTCCTCTGGGCGCTTCGAGACCTCATCCCGCACCATCGCCGCGATCACATCCCCCGCCTCATCGTCTCGTACAAGCTGCACGATCTCGACCCCCGCGCCCTCGGCAACCGGCGCATCACGCAGCCCAACCGCCCGCTCGATCCGTTTGTCCGGCTCAAACCGCTCTCCCGCCCGAGAGATCACCGCGTTTGCAACATCAAGCACCGGCTGCTGCGAGCGATAGTTCTCCGTCAGCGCAAGCGTTTCAGCATCCTTCCAGATAGACGCAAACCGCGCAAACGCCCGGTCATCCGCCCCACGAAACTCATAAATCGCCTGATCGTCATCCCCCACCACAACCAGATCCGGCTGCGACTCAGGCGGCGCAAGTGCCCGCACAAACTCGATCTGCGCAAGATTCACATCCTGAAACTCATCGACCACAAAGTGCCGATACTCATGCCTACAGATCGCCCGCACCCGATCATGCTCGCGCAAGAGCCGCATCGGCCGCAAGATCAACTCATCAATCGTCAGCCACCCCTGCTCGCTGCACGCCTCGGTAAACAACCCATACAACTCCACATGGGCTGCAAACCTCGCCCGTTCCTCGCGCTGCGCCCCGAGCTCCTTCTCATCAATCGCTTCACCCGCCGAGCCCAGCCCCTGCGCAAGCCGCTCGCCCCACACCCTGGCAAACTCGCTGCACGCCTCGGGCGAGAGCGCGTTGTGCCGAAATACCTCGATCAGCGTCGCCGCCTGGTCGATCAGTGCATCAGCCCCGAGCGCAAGCATCGGCCCATACACCCGGTGCTCACCGACCAGCCGGCGCAACAGCCGCCGCCTCTGGGCACTATCAATAATCTCCGGCACCGACCCCACCCCCGACAAATCCGGGAACCGCCGAAGCAGCCGAAGCCCAAACCCGTGAAAGGTGTGCGCATGCACACTATCAGCAGCCGCCGGCCCGACAAGCCCCGCAAGCCGCTCGCGCAGCTCGTCAGCCGCCTTGTTGGTAAAGGTCATCGCAACGATCGTCGCCGGGTCGATCCCCCGTTCGCCGATCATGTGGGCCACACGATGCACGATCACCCGCGTCTTGCCCGTCCCAGGCCCAGCCAACACAATCAACGGCGGCCCCTCGTGCAGCACACCCCGCAGCTGCGCCTCGTTGAGCCCGGATAGAAGTTCAGTTGGGTCGGTCACGCTGGGATTGTATGGTCAACAGCATCCCGCATATACAAATGCACCGCCATAGACCCATACTCATGCGTCTCAGGCCCAAGAGCACCGGGGATCGCCAGATCAACCGCACGCATCTCACGATGTGCAGCAGGCGCATTCATATCCACCACCTCAACCTCCGGCTCCTCAATACGCCCACGACGACCCCGCCGCCGCTTCACCGGCCCCGCCTCCTCGACCACATCCCCGTCCACCGCGTGCAAAAACGGCCAGGGCGTCCGCAGCACCGCGTACCCCGTCTCATCGAGCTTCCCGATCAGCCGCGAGAGCTGCTCTCGCACCCGAGGCCACTGCGCCGGGTCCCGCACCAACGGGTAGGGCGGATCAAAGAAGACCAGATGCACCCCCTCAGGGCACCGCGCAAGAGCCCCCACCCCAAGCGCATCGCTCATCGCGATCTCGCACAGGTCCCCAACCCCAAGCTCCTCAGCCGACCGCTCGATCAGAGCCGCGATCTTCCGCTCCCGCTCAACAAACACCACCCCACTCGCCCCCCGGCTCAGGGCCTCAAACCCGATCGCCCCCGTCCCCGCAAACCCATCAAAGACCTCGACCCCCTCGCAGTGCCCCCGCAACAGATTAAACAGCGACAGCCGAACCCGGTCGGGCATCGGCCGGGTCGTCTCAGCATCGGGCGGTGTGTGCAGGCGGCGGCGTTTGAGACTGCCACCGATGATTCGGAGCATGGGAGAGGATACGCACCGCAACCGTCATACTGGGGACTTGTGGATGCCGGTCCTGAGCGAGTCTTCGAGCGAAGGGCCGGATCGCAGCGCAGGTGGCCCACCTACCCGGAGCTTCGCAAAGCCTCAGCTCCGGCGTCCGGGTGCAGGGATAGGACAGCACTCACTTCGTCAACAAGTCCACCTGATACCGCAGCACCGGTGGCACCTCAAGCCCCGACACCATCTGCCAGAACGGCTCACCAAGCCCGTCGTCATACCAAGACCGGAACTGCCCATTCCGGTTCTCAGCATACAGATCAAGCATCGGCCCCCCAATAAACGCTGCCCTTTGCACCAGCAGAAGCTCATCACTGGCGTATTCAGCCTCCGCAGCCACGCCCACAAGCGCATCCACGATCCGCCCAAACAGCCGATGGTCTGCCTTGAGCATCACATCCGCATCATTCCAGATATAGTACCGATACCGGCTCGCAGACCGGAACCGAAGCGCGTGCCGAGACCGAAGAAGCGACACCAACCCCTCAGGCCCATCGATCTTCCGCGTGATCGGCACCCCCGGCAGCACCCGCTCCAACTGATGACAGAACGAGTCCAGGTCCGTGATATACCGCCCATAGAGCGGGCAGATCTCAACATCCGGCTGCAACGCAAGGAAGTGGCTCAGGCACGCTGCAAAGTGGACCCGCCGCCGAGGCACACTCGACCACGCCACCAGGTGGTGCTCGTCGAGCATCTGCGTCACATCCGGTTCCCAGTCAACAACCCGGAACGGGGACTCGGTTTGGCGGGTCAGAGCGCTCATACACCACAGCAGCCATGACGGCCGCCAACATCCTCTCTTCAGCTACGACTGGACACTCCCCCTCCCCAAGAGCGGGAACATCCAGCACAATCAACCTGGCTTCTCAAGTGTGCGCCACCCTCAGGATTCTGCCACCAACCCGGAAGGTTTGTTTGCAACACCCGGGAGAACAACGACTTACAGCAACCTCTCCAGAGGCCGCCACCGTGCCCTCTCCCAGCCTTGGGGAGCCACAAAGTGCCCAGACTACCAGAATTTGCACCCGCTGGTAGCTAATTCACGCCTTATTATTTGTACCGGTGTTTCACAGGGCATCATGGTTGAGTGCCACCTGCTCCCGGCTTTCGCCCCGTGGGGGCGCAGGGCTGTAGCCACGGGTGAAGCGAAGCCCAAAGGGCGAAGCGGAACCCGTGGAAGGTAGTCTTGCTGTGTCCGCCCCGGGAGGGGCGGCGGGGTTCCCAGGATGCCTGAACCCCATCTGGGGCTCAAAGCACAGAACCGCTCCGGAGAGACGGAGTACCCGCGAGTACGAGGACTTCGCGAGAGCCGTCCAGTCCACAACTCTCGCCCGGACGCCCCGTCACTTCGCCGGCGTCGGAGTTGCCTTCCCCTCAACAACCTGCCCCGCCAACCGCTTCTCTCCAGACCCCGCGTGCCCCGGCCTCTCATGCACCGCAGCCTCGCGCCCGTCCTCGGTCGCCTGATACACAATCCCGATCGTCGTCTCTGCCTCACCCAACAGCAGCCGATTCACCAGCTCAACACCCTGCATCAGCGTGTGGTCGGTGTTGGCAACCTCATACTTCCACATCCCAAAACGCCCTCGCGAATAGATCTCCCGTGCCTCTAGCCAAGGCACAAGATCGCTCAAGATCTCGTCCCGATCAACGCTCGGCGTCGGGTAGGCATACTCGGCCCGATACACCCAGGTATTGCAGATATCCGCCCGCTCACCCGGCTCCAAAAGCCCCGCGTTCTCAAGCCCTGCGATCGTCTCCTCAAGCACCATCTCCCCATCCACCGGCTTGTGCGCACTCTCACTCACCTCGCAAAGCAGCGAGTAATACTCCTCGTTCTTGCCGCTCATATCCGGCGTCATGAACGGCGAATAGTTGCTCAAATAGGTCACCCGATAGAACGGGCAGTTGTCCTCTGGAAAGTACATCCAGCTTTTGGTGCTCGGGCAGGTGCGCTTGATCCCGACACCCACCATGTACCCGGACGAATGCTTGAGCTCGGTAGCGCGCGCGCGCAGCGCATCAGGCACATCTCCAACAAGCACATCCCGATAGAGCACATCCAAGGGCATCGCACTGATGAGGATGTCATACCCCTCGCTCGTGCCGTCGTCATAGGTCACAGTTTTCTTATCAACATCAATCGCTGTCACTGTTGTGCCAAGCACCAGGTGCGCTCCAAGCTCATCGCCCATCCGCCGATAGAACTCGCCCGTCCCCCCCTTGAGCGGATACTTGAACTGGTTGTTTGGCCCCCACCCAAAGTCGTCGCTCTCAAGCACCACATTCTTGAGTGCCCGGTCGATATCTAGCACCGCCACCCGCTCGCCGATCCACTCCTTGTTCATCATCTCCGGCGGGTGGGCCCACACCTTAAAGTTGTAAGGCCGCATGAAGTGGGCTGCGATCCCCTCACCAAACACCGCATCAATAAACTCCCCAAAGTTGGTCGCGTCCTTGTGGCTCTTGATCTTCCCCTGCCCCGTCTGCGCCTTGATGAGCCCAGACAGGCACTCATACGCCGCCTGCTTGGGCAGGTACCGGATGTTGTTCTGGAACGGGTATGGCACCCACCGATCAAACATCCGCACCCAGCTCTCTCGATCATTGAGGCTGAACTCCTCACCCATAAACCGGGTGAAGAGCTGGTCGTAATAGTCATAGTGGCTAAACATCACATGCCCGCCGATGTCCCAGGTGAACCCCGCCTCATCGGTAAAGCTGGCAGCCAGGCCGCCCATATAGGGGTGCCGATCCACCACGCGGAAGTTCGTGTGCCCAAGCTCCATCAGCCGAAGCCCCGCCCCAAGCCCCGTCGGCCCAGCACCGATGATGAGCACCCTGGTTTCTGGAGTGATTTTTTGCGTGGAACTACTCATGCCTGCTCCTCTACTCTGATCTGGCCCCTGCCTCCAACCCGGATCCCCGCCGAATCGGTCGAAGCCTACGCCTCTGCTGCAACCGGGGGAGAGCTCACCCATATCAGATTCCATAGAGTCCGGTCCACGATCGGGTCTCTCGGGAAGGAGTTCAGCCGGTCAGCAGGCTGCGGGGTGACCTCCCGCTGCGTTGTCTATTTTCAGTTGTGTACCCGGCTTGCACGGGGATGTCCTCTTGCCACCCATCGTGGCCCTATGGAGAACATCAGCAGCCGGGAGCACACCCACCCCAACCCATGCCCTTCGCGGAGCCAGGGGACCCTCATGCACCAAGGAATCGACCGTCACGACCAAGTGAGCCGAGCAGCATATATCGCTAGTGACCTCTCCCACCTTCCCGGGGCTTCCACCCCGGACTGGTGCCAGCGGGCAGCCGAGACCTTCACCCGGCACGACCCATCCACCCGGGCGTTGGTGGTGGCGGTCGCGCCGGGTCAATCCCGGGTCGATCGCCAGATCGAATCGATCGGCCATGCTGTGGGCGCAGAAGCCCAGAGCGACCCAACTCCCACAGAAATCCTTGCGCTGGTCTTCATCCGCACCGTGCTCGAAACCCTGCCTGAACTGAGCCTGCCGACCGTACTCTCAGGAGATCAACTGCTCGGGCTGGTGCAGCACCCGATCCGTGGGATCGCCAAACTCCGCTGTCATGCGCACGGGCTCGTGGGTGTTGCCGAGGTTGAGACCCACACCGATCACACCCCCACCCCCACCCTCACCCTCACCCCTGCCCCCCGGCTGATGATGATCTTCTGGGATCGCCCACCAGTCCAACTCCACAATCAGCCCCTCTCCATATCCACATACAAGGACAACCCCGGACTGAAGTCCGAGGCTCGGAATGGTCATGGGGGTCATGCCCCTGACGACCTCCGAGTTGTGCTTGAGAGTGTGCTGCCGATCGCCCGGGACCGCCTCCATCACGCCCTCGGCAACAGCAAGGGCGACAACCCCTGGCTGTCGGTCTGCGAGCAGCGGGTGCTCGACCTGCTGATCGAGGGGATGTCAGGCCCCCAGATTGCCCGGTTTCAGGGCCGAAGCCCCCACACCGTCCACGACCATGTCAAACGGCTCTACGCCAAACTCGGGGCAAACTCGCGTGGCGAGCTCCTGGCACGGGTCCTCGGGAATACTCCTCAGACACCCCTCCCAACCCCGGTGGTTCGCCATCAGAAGCCGATGGCTGCATTTCGGCCCGCGACATATATCGATCATCGCGGCTGGTGAGAAACCCTCGAAAGCCGAGTCTGTATCAAGTTTCCGCCCTGGGTCTCCGACCTAATCTGGAGTTCTACGATGACTCTCGTGTCCGTCCGGAGCCCGCCATGCCCCACCCCAACTCCCCCATACCAGCCGCCGAAGCCGTGTGCCCGAGACGACGGCTCGACCCCCGCCGTTGGGCGCTCGCCGGGGCAGGCTTGCTCTGCGTGGCGATGGGTGCGGTAGGTGTTTTTGTCCCCGGGCTTCCCACCACGATCTTCCTGATTATCGCGTCCTGGTGCTTTGCCAAGAGCTGCCCACCCCTCGAACGCTGGCTCAAAGAACAAATACTCTTCCGTCCATACACCAGGTACCTCGACCCCGCCGCGACGATGCCCAGGCGCGCCCGCGTCATGGTGCTCTGCTTCATGTGGACCGCGGTGATCGTCAGTGGCTTCCTCTTCTGGACGCGGGGCCTGCTCGGCTATGCTGCTGTGCCACTGGCGATCGCAGGGCTCATCGCCACGATCAGTATCCTGCGATTTCGGCGGGGCTTGCGCACCGAGACCGTCTCTGAACAGAATGACGAATCAACGGAGTCGCTCGGGACTTACTCCTCCGATGCCTTGGAATCCTCGGCATCAGAGCCCAAGGCATGTCCCTCAGCCTCTCGCAGAATCCAGCCCGCGAGTCTCGCTTAGAGCGCCTCGTCTCGCCGGGTCGGAACGAGGTAGTTCGAGGTGTGCCGTTGCTGTTGCAGCGGGTCTCCTGTAAATGTCGATCCCCCCACCCATTCGCTGTCGAGCCGACGACCGGAACGCTGGTTTCGGTAGAGGGTGACCCAGACCGACCCGACCATGGGTGCCTCATCAAAGCCGACACCATCTGCAGCACCCTCTGCCGGTGCAAAGGTCACGCGGACCGCCCGGGCCTGCATGTTGACCGTGTCCTCCCACTCATCCGCAAAGCTCGACTGCGTGGTGTCCCAGGGCTCAAAGATGCCCATCGAAAAATGCGGACGGGTGGCGATGACCCCGGCTGTTGCGTCCACGCGGTCGAGCTCGAAGTCCATCTGCTAGAGCACCTCACGGGTGGCATCGAAGGCTGAGGGGTAGCTGCCCGGGGCAATGGCAAACTCACGGGGGCCGATGTCGCTTGAAGCGCACCCACCAAGGAGACTCATCACAGAGACACAGAGAACACAGAGAAAGAAGGGAATGTGTGATCGAAACTGTGGCATGTGCTCTTGCCTTTCCTTGTGTTCGGGCGGGCGAGACACCCGCCCCACTGGGGAGAGTCTATCGCAGTTGATCGACAGCCTGCTCGATGAGCTTCCAGACCGCCCGGACATGTTCTTCGCGAGTGTGTGTGCCACCGATGGCAAGGCGGGCGATCGGGCGGGGCGTGCCCCCCGGCCCCGGCCAGCTCGCGTGCGAGAGGAACGCCCTGCCGGTCGTGTTGATCCGGTCGATCACGCGGGTCGTCAGGTCGTCTGGCCCCGCAACCCGGAAGCACACAAGCGACAGTGATCGAGGCACCACCAGCTCGAACCGGTCGTCATACTTGACGAACCGCTCGACCATCTCGGCGAACCTC
>JAJRZG010000177.1 GCA_024275365.1 Planctomycetota bacterium
GAGTTTGGTGACATCGCTGAGCACCGCGAGCCCGCCGTTCATGTCGCCATAGAGCGTGCAATAGCCGACAGCCAGTTCACTCTTGTTGCCGGTGGTGAGGACGATCGCGCCGGTGCGGTTGGAGAGTGCCATGAGGATCGCGCCGCGTGCGCGAGACTGGAGGTTTTCTTCGGTGATATCAGGGAGCGTCTCACCGAGTGGTTGTTCGCCGAGCTCTGCAAAGGTCGTATCGAGTGTGTTGCGCAGTCCATCGAAGGGCTTGGCGATGGGTGTGGTGACACACCGGACCCCCAGTGCCTCGGCAAGGGCGTAGGCGTCGGCCAGCGCGTGGTCGCTTGAATATTTGCCCGGCATGGCGACACCGAGGACATGCGCAGCCCCGAGTGCTGCAGCCGCGACCGCACAGGTGATCGCCGAGTCGATCCCGCCGGAGAGGCCGATGATGGCCTTAGAATGGCCTGTTTTTGCGAGATAATCGCGGGTTCCCAGCACAAGCGCACGGAAGAGGAGTTCCTCATCGGACGAGGTGAGGAGAGGATCGGCGAGTGCTTGGGGTTGCTGTTGCGATTCTCCCGGGTGTGAGTCTGTCTCTGGCGTCGGGATATCAACGAGCGCGATTGATTCCTCGAACCCGGGTCCGAAGCCAAGTGCGCACCCGTGCGAGTCATAGGCGGCTGCGTGGCCGTCAAAGATGAGATCGTCGTTGCCCCCGACCTGATTGACCGTTGCGATACAAATGCGGTGCTGCGTGGCGTGGGAGGTGAGGATATCGCGGTGCTTTGCGCCCTTGCCCAGCACAAAGGGGCTGGCAGACGGGCTGACGATGGTGTCGGCTCCTGCGCGCACCAGCGCAGCAACGGGGTCCGGATCGCGTGCATACCGCGAGGCGAATCCCGCATCTTCTCCTTGCCAGAGGTCTTCGCAGATCGAGAGCCCGACGCGGCGTACGCCAGCACTTGTCGGCACCTCGATGACCACCGCACGATCGCCCGGCTCGAAGTAGCGGTCCTCGTCAAAGACATCGTAAGTCGGGAGCAGGCGCTTGTCGTAATACGCGACCATCTCGCCATCGCGGTAGGCGAGCAGGCTGTTGGCAATTCCCCGGCCGGGATCAGCGCGATCAACCGGCAGCAGGCAGCCAAAGATGATCGTGCAGCCCGTCGAGTGGTCTTCACCCAGGTGCTTGGCTGCGCGCGCACATGCCTCGACAAATCCCTCGTGGAGCAGCAGATCGCGGGGCGGGTAGCCACAGATCGCAAGCTCGGGGAAGACGACAAGCTCAGCCCCCTGTTCGCGGGCCTGGTCAGCGAGCGACGCCATCCGCTCGGCATTTCGGGCGATATCGCCGATGGTCGGGTTGAACTGGATAAGTGCGGTACGCATGGGTGATTGTTGCACACTCTGAGCGTCGGACGCTGTGCGGGATCGAGCTCTCCGAGCCCCAGACTTCAGTCCGGGGTGCTTTCCGTGGGTGATGCATCTCCCCGGACTGAAGTCCGAGGCTCGGAATGGGATTCGTCTGGTGTGGATGGCGTCTTTTCTGAGACGGGTGTTTCTTCAGGAGCTTTCCGCAAGAGCCGATCGGGTCGGAGCCAGGCGGTGCCCGCTGCAGCCCCTGCCAGCAGCACGACCGACTCGGTCCCGGTGATAAAGAGCGTGAGCACAGTGAGTGATCGGGCGACTTCTTCTGTTGATTGTCCGGTGGTTGCTGCAAGCCCCAGGGCCCCAGCCATCCAGACGGTCCCCGCCTCGCGTGCTCCGAGCATGCCGAAGGGGCTGACCATGCCGATGATGTAGTAGGCGCTGGCGACCAGCACCGCTTCTTCCCATCCGAAGGCTACACCGACGATCGACCCGGCGACAACAAACCGTGCACTCATCACGCCGAGATCGACAAGTCGGAGAAGGCCGGCAGCGAAGACATGCCTGGGTGCTGCCAGCATGTCGGCTGCGGTGTGGATTCGGGTGAAGTGGTCGGAGCGTGCCAGGCTCCCGACGATCGGCAGGCGTGTGCCATCGATCAGTCGGTGCAGGCGGGACAGGCCGCGCTCGCCCGCAAAGAGGCGAGCAACCGCGACCATCAGCCCGCACAACAGCGCAACGCCGCCGAGACTCGCTGCCCACCAGAGCCCATCGACACCGCCACGCCACATGCTCGCGCCCATCGTCGGCAGATAGGCTGCGAGCATGATCGCAAACATGCAGCCGTACCATGCGCCGATTGTGAGGATCGGCACGCCATCGCGGCGGTTGTTGATCGTCACGCGAGTCAATGCCCCGAGCTTGAAAGGCAGAAACGCGAGAAAGGTGCAGAGCGCATTGATCGCAACATGATCGATCAGCGGTATGTGTTTGACCGGCCGGAGTGTGATCCAGAAAAAGAGGCCGTTGAGAAAGATCGTGCAGGCGCTGAGGCCGAGCAAGGTTGCAACCTGCCCGATGCTCGCTTCGCTGAGTTTGGCGAGTTGCTCGCGGTTTTCGGGTGAAAGCGCCACCCGCACGCACCAGCCCAACAGGAGAAGCCCGATGATGAACCCGACCCCTTGGAGGACCAGCCGGAGCACCCGGCCGGTGGTGGTGTGTGGTGGCGGGGTTGCCGAGGGGGTGGGTGTCATGGTGTGCCCTCGGCGGGTTGGCTTGTTGCCTGGGGCAGCCACACGACAAACCGCCGCTCCTCGGGCCAGACAAGGGCGGGGCCACCGAGGGTCTCGGCGAGGGATCGCATGGTGTCGCTGGTCACGCTCGGATCGTACCAGCCGCTGGCGTGGAGGCGGTCGAGCTCGCTGGTATTGA
>JAJRZG010000178.1 GCA_024275365.1 Planctomycetota bacterium
GCCACTCGATGGCATCGGTATTCGTGCAGTAGGTTTGTGTGTGTGTTCGAGTGGGCTTTTGGATGGAGCGTGACAGATGACGACGGACAGGCGGACATTTCTTGGCCAGACAGCCTCTGCGGTGGCTGGGCTTTCGATTCTGCCTGTGGGGGTGAGGGGGTTTGAGCTTTCGCAGCGTGCTCCGGTGCGGGTCGCGGTGATCGGGGCTGGTCGGCAGGGTCGGAGCATCCTGGGAGAGCTGGCCAAGTTTGAGGGGGTCGAGCTGGCTGCCCTCTGCGACACGGACCAACGGCGGCTGGATTCGGGGATCAGACGCACGCGCGGGGCTCAGGCGTACAACTCGCATGAGGGTCTGCTGGAGAAGGCGGACAGCTTTGATGCGGTGTGTGTTGCAACACCAACGCACACGCACCGGCAGGTGGCGACCGATGCGATGGCGGCGGGTGTGCATGTCTATTGCGAGGGGCCTCTGGAAGCGACGGTCGAGGATGCGACGGCACTGGCAAAGGCGGCGCGGGAATCGAGCAAGGTCTTTCAGGTTGGGCTGCACGCAAGGAGCAACCCGGTCTATCAGCTCGCACGGTCGTTCTTTCGGTCTGATGCGGTGCGGGGGCTTGTTTCGGTGCATGGGCAGAACAACCGCAAGACGACTTGGCGGGTGCCCTCGAACGATCCTGTCCGCGAGAAGGCTCTCAACTGGAGGCTCGACCCGGCGGTCACGCTCGGGCTTGCTGGCGAATGGGGGACGCACCAGTTTGATTCTGTGCATTGGTTTACAGGGCGGTACCCGGTCAGTGTGCGTGGGAGTGGGTCGATCCGGTTCCACGAGGACGGTCGGGAGGTTGCCGACACGATCGCGTGCCAACTCGCCTTCAAGAACGGGACGGTGATGAGCTATGACGCGACGCTTGCCAACTCGTATGGTGGTCGGTTCGAGACGCTCTTCGGGACCAACGCGGCGATCAAGCTTGCCGAGACTCATGCGTGGATGTTTAAGGAGGCCGACGCTCCGACGCAGGGGTGGGAGGTCTACGCGAACCGGCAGCAGTTCCATAATGATGAGGGGATCACGCTGATCGCGGGTGCGACAAAGCTTGCCGAGCAGGGGAAGTTGCAGGAGGGGGTCGGGTTGCCGCACCCGCCGTTGTATTATGCACTGGGTGACTTTCTCAAGAGTGTTTCGGAGGGTGCGAAGGTCGCGTGTTCTGCTGAGGAGGGGTACCGCTCGACGGTCGTCGGGATCAGGGCTGCGCAGGCGGTGGTGACTGGTCAAGAGGTCGAGATCGCTGAGTCTGACCTTCGGGTTGGATAAGGGGGAAAGGCATGGCGACAAGCACACTGCGGCTGCGTGACTTTGGGTTCGGGGTTCGACTCGGTCTGACGCTGCTGGCGTTTGTGATTGTGGGGGGGAGCGTGGTGTCTGGGCTCTACCTGCGGTCTCATCACGATAACCGCGACGAGCAAGAGGGTTTCACTCTTGATGATATTCGTGCGCACTATCACGGCATCAGGTCCGAGTCGCCGATGCTTGGTGCGCTCGAACGCGACCACCCCGAGGACATGGACGCAGGGCAGCGGCGGGTGCTCATCGACTGGCTGACTGGCGACAAGGTGCGCGAGAACTATGACAACTTTGACCTCGGCGAGAACATGCCCGAGGAGATTATTGCTGCGAGTTGTGTGTCGTGTCACGATTCTGGGGCGACGGGGCCTGAGGCGTATCCGGAGTTGTCGCTGCGCTACTTTGACGATGTGATGGCCAACTCAATCTCGCGGGATATCAACCCGGTGAGTCCCAAGGTGCTGGCGGCTTCGCTCCATGCGCACTCGCTTGCGCTGGGGACGATGTGCATTGTGATGGTGCTGCTGGTTGCTCTGACGCGAGCGCCGAGGCCGGTGGTGGGGGTGCTCGCGGTGATGATCGGGGCGGGGTTGCTTGTGGACCTGGGCTCGTGGATCCCCGCACGGCAGAACGCGGTGTTCATCTACGGCATCGTGGGCGGGGGACTGGTCTTTCAGGTGGGAGTGGTGGTCTCGCTGGTGGTTGTGGTGCTCGATCTCTGGCTGCCTCAGAAAGCACAGTGAGCCCCCCCCACTGCACCACGATGATATTTTGCAAGAGATAATGCGATACTATTGTCCTGATACCCTCGAAGCGGATATGATTGTCTGGTTCTGTATGATCGAGCTTCGAGAGTTTGTTGAGCGTCACGCTGCTCGTGACAGATCGGAACGGGCTCGTCGGGTTGAGAAGACCAGAGACCCGTACCACCTGATGGACCGCCCCGATCCGGCAGTGCTGTCGCTCACCAGCGGAGGCAGTATCCATGAGTGGCCAACCACAATTGCGTGACGCATTCGGTTCCTTCGGCATCCGTTTCGAGTCGATCGGAGGGCTGGGGGCGCACGCGGCGGGGCAGATTCTGGCGACAGCAGCGGTGCTTCGGCTCGGGATGAATGGCGCACACTTCTCCTCGTATGGCTCTGAGAAAAAGGGTTCGGGGGTCAAATCGTTTATCCGCCTGACGCCACGGGATACACCGATCCGTTCGAGCGCCCCGATCGACTCGCCGGACTGTCTTGTGATCTTCCACACCGCGTTGCTCGGACAGCCTGCCACGCTGGCGGGGCTCAAGGCGGGAGGAACGCTGATCTATACCGGGGTGCCCGGGGATGTGCCCGAGTCACTCGTCCGCGTGCCCAGGGGCGCGAGGATCATCCGCATCGACGCGCAGCACATCGCCAACGAGGAGCGATCTCGCCCGAATGCGGTGCTGCTTGGGACGCTTGCTTCGACGATCAAACTTCTCGATGCGGAGACGGTACTCGAGACATTGTCCGATGTTTTCAGCCAGAAACACCCAGAGGCAGTCGCTTCCAACACCCGCGCATATCGGCGGGGGATGGAAGAGTTCGAGATCATCGAAGATGTCGCGCAGGGTGAGGGCGATATCCCGACTGCGCGCCCCGAGCCGATCTGGGGCTATGACACCGCACCACTCGGCGGGGTGATCCCCAGGCCGGGCAATACGGTCTCCAATGATCTGACAACTTCGCGCACCGGGTGGTTGCCTGTCTTTCATGACTCGGAGTGCATCCATTGCGGGTTGTGTGATCTTGTCTGCCCGGACTACTGCCTCGTGTGGGAGGCTGTGGGTGATGGGCCGATCCCCGAGAGCACACGGATGCTGGGTGTGGATTATCAGTATTGCAAGGGCTGCCAGCGGTGCGTCGAGACCTGCCCCACGGGGGCACTGACCCGTGAGGCAGAGGAGCCGGGGATGGCAGATCGTCTCCGCGTCCCGCTCTTTGCAA
>JAJRZG010000179.1 GCA_024275365.1 Planctomycetota bacterium
ACCGGTCTGCAAGATCATGGACTACGGCAAGTACAAGTACGACCTCTCCCAGAAAGAACGCAAGAACCGCGCCAAGAGCAAGCAGCAGGAACTCAAAGAGATCCGCCTCGGCCGCTCGGTCAAGATCGACCCGCACGATGTCCAGATCCGCGTCGATCAGGCGCGCCGGTTCCTTCTTGCCGGGCACAAGGTCATGATTACCCAGCGCTTCCGTGGCCGGGAGATGATGCACAAGCAACTCGGTGTCGAGAGGCTCCGCCAGATCGTCGATGACCTTGCCGACATCTCCAAGGTCGAGTCCCCGCCCCGCTGGGTGGGACGATCCGCCAACCTCATGATCGCCCCCGACAAACCCAAGGTCGAGGCGTACAAACGGCTGCTCGAAAAGGAAAAGGCTGCCAAACTCGCCGAGGGCAAGGCACTTGAGGAAGAGCTGAGCCTCGAAGAGCTCGAAGCCCAGGTCGAGGCTCAAAACCTCGAAGCCGGTGGTGATGACGACGATGGCACTGAGGCCGTGTCCACATCAGATGCCAAGCCAGAGAAGAAAAAAGGCCGAGGCCCAAAGGACTACCGGGCACGAAACCCAGTGGACGATGAACTCCGCGAGTTGCTCGGGTAGTGTGGAGTTGGAAGTCCTGAGTCCTGCGATTTCACATGGAGCCCCTCGCGCGAGTGAGGGGTTTTTCATACCCGTGGGACCGCCTTCCAGGCGGTGCCTCTCATGATTCCTCAATGCAAGATATACAGTTCACGCACCGGCTGGAAGCCGGTCCCACGGCCAGAAGTCCGTCTAATCATGCCGAAGCGCAACGATCGGGTCTTGCCGTGCCGCCTTGATCGCCGGGAAAATCCCAAAGAACAACCCCGTCACCACTGCAACCGAAAACGCCAAGCCCACCGACCACCCCGTGACCTGCGCCGAGATCACCGTCTGCAAATGGAACCGATCCTGCAGCACCGGCCCCAGCGCATCCATCCCCAAACTCAACCCCACCCCAAACACAACACCCAAAATCCCCCCAATCGCACTCAGCACGCCGGTTTCAACCACAAACTGGGCTGTGATGTGCTTCCGCGTCGCCCCGATCGCACGACGGATCCCGATCTCCCGCGTCCGTTCCTGCACCGTCGCAAGCATGATGTTCATGATCCCGATCCCGCCAATGAGCAGCGAAATCCCCGCGACCGCCCCCAGCACGATCTGCCAGGTCATCGCGGTCCGCTTGGCCTCTTCAAGCAGTTCATACGGCACAATCATCGCCACATCAGGTGCCGTCGTGTGACGGGTATCCACGATCCGTTGCAGTCGCTTAGCATCCTTTAGCACCCGGTCCCTGCTCGCCGACACGATATAAATCTCTGAAATCTGCACCTCACCACCAGTAAACGACCCGCTCTCCCGCCGGATCAGAATATCCCCGAACACCGCGTTGGCGGTCGTGAAGGGCATGTGGACATCCAGGTTCAGGTCCCGCCCCACAAGCGATGCCCCCGCCCCCCCCGAGAGCCCGACAGGAGCAAGCACACCAACAATCAGAAACACCTTGTCGTCAATGCGGAGTGTCTCGCCAAGCGGGTCATCTTGAGGAAAGAGTTGCCTCGCCACGCCGCTGCCGATGACCACGATCATCTCTCGCGCATCGAGATCGTTCTGCGTGATGTACCGCCCCCACCCAACCCGCAGCTTCGCAGCATTCAGCAGCTCTGGTGTCACACCAAACGACTGGCTGGTCTGCACCCGGTTCCCTCTGAGCAACTGCCCGCCAACCTCCTTGAGTGGCGCGATCACCTCGGCATCGGGGAAGTTCTCCCGGATGACCTCCAGATCGTCGCGCGTCAACCCATACTTGATGACAAAGCTCCGCCGCTGCCCGCTCTGCTGGGTGTTCGCTTCGGCCGGCTTCTGGCTCCGCAGGATGATATTTTTGGCACCAAGCCGCTCGATCTGGAGTAGAGCCTCCTGCTTGGAGCCCTCCCCGATGGCGACCATCGTGATAACCGCCCCGACACCCAGGACGATGCCCAGGGCCGTCAGGAACGAGCGAAACAGGTGCAGCCGAAGGTTTGACAGACCAAGCCGCATGGTCTCAAGAAGAAATGTCACTCACAAGCTCCTGGGAGGGTGCCATGGCCTCGGCTCTGTGTGGCTATGACCGAGGCGGGATACTCTAACCACCTCACCCCGCCCGAGGTTGCACCCATGCCACAGGTTCACATCACACGCGAGGATGATATTCCCCAGGGTTGGCGGTATGTCATCGAGATCGACCATGACGACGGCTCCCGCACCACCCACCGCCTCCGACTGGCGTGGGTCGATCACAACCACTGGGCTGGCGAGCGGTCGATCCAGCCTTCTCGCGTCGCCCAGGCACTGGTCGAATACCTCTTGGCCGCCGGGCTCGATGAGCCACTCCCAGACCGCTTCGATGCCGCCACCGCCAGGCGCTGGGTGCCCGCGATTGATGAGGAGTTGGCCGGGGTGTTGTGATGAGAGTTTTGAGTCCTGAGTCCTGAGTCTTGAGTCTTGAGATATCAAATCTCAGATTTCAAATTTGAGATTTGAGATTTGAGATTCTGGATTGATCCTCTCGGAGCCTCGGGCTTCAGTCCGGGGTTGCCTCAACGCAACTCACTTAATGCCGACTGCCTCAAACACCAGACAATCTCCATCGTGCCGTGCAAAGTACCCCTCGATCTGCAACTCCGCAGAGACCCGCCGAATCTGGAACGCTGCCCGCACAAGGTCTGCCTTCTGGAGTGATTCTGCCCGCGCAGGTTCCACCCCCAGCCGAGATTGATAAAACGCACACCCCTCGTGCTGGATCAGCACAACCCGTTCGAGTTTGTGCGCATCAGCAAGAAACTTCAACTCGCCGATCAAGCCCTCTTGTTCAAGCCGTGCCTCGGTATGCCCCGCAAGGCACCCCGGCCCCCCCGGCAGCGCCACCCGGTCATACCTCGGCAGCCCGAGCCCCTGCTGGAGAAAGTCGTCAAAGTGTTCACCAACGCGGCCGTCCGAGCAATAGACCGCCGCAGCGTGAATCCGCTCTGCGACATACCCAAGAGGCGACCGGTACCCGTGATCTGGTGTGTTGCACATGCCCCGAGGATAGCCACCTTGATCTCTCCAGAGCCCCGAGCGCAAGCGACGGGTTGAGGCTTGTTTCCACCGCTGACCCACCTCCGACCCGTCGCTTGCGCTCAGGGCTCTGTTTACAAAAACCCCTCGTGTGCGTGAGGGGCTCTCTACACAACCCCCAACAACCGAAGCCCGGACACCCCGAGCACAAACGCCACCACCAGCCGCAGGTGCGGCAGCTTGAGCGTGTGTGTCAGCCTCGCCCCCAATGGCGACCCCACCGCCGCCCCAACCGCCATCGCCAGCCCAAGTGTCAGCGCCTCCTGCCAGCGCAGTCCGTGCGTCGAGAGCGTCGAGAACTTTATCACCGCCCCGATCGGGGAGGCCACACACATCGCCACCGCGCTGGCCGCGATCGCCCGCCGCAGAGGCACCTTGGCCAAAAGCTGCATCGCAGGCACCATCACGATCCCACCACCGATCCCCAGAAAACCCGCGATCAACCCCGTCCCCAGCCCAATCGTCCCCAGCCTCGGTCCTGTCGCGCGCTGCTCGCCCTCGGTCGGCTCGGGCAGCTTGCGGATCGCCGTAAACAGCGTCCACGCCACGAAGGTATACAAAAACCCGACCAGCACGAGTTTGGGAACCCGCCCCTCCATCTGGTCCCCGAGCACGACCCCCCCGATGATCGCAATCGCCATGGTGGGCAAAAGCCGCACAACAACAGCTCGATCAATCGCCCCCGCCTTCAGATGAGGCCGAATCGCCGTCCCTGCCACCACCGCATTGACCAGCATCGCCGCTGCGATATACAGGTGATGTTCGGTATTCGCCTCATCGCTGTACCCAAAGATCATGACCAACGCCGGCAGCATGATGATCGATCCACCAATGCCGCACAGCCCCCCCACAAGCCCGGCAACAAGCCCTATCCCCGCTGCGATAATCATCTCGAATGGGGTCATAGGGGGTCTTGTATCACCGTGTTCTGGACACCGACGCTGAGTTTGCAAAGCGTCGAATTGGGATGGGTCTCATACGAAAGAGCACTCTCGAAGACCAACTGGCCCCGCCCATTTCACACATGAGCGTCCGAGAA
>JAJRZG010000180.1 GCA_024275365.1 Planctomycetota bacterium
CAACCCCCGACTTCGGCTGGACGATCCTCGGCGATGAATCGACCACCTCGACGGCCAAGCGGTTCGATACACGAGAGAACGGCGACTCGGCGGTCTGGCCACAACTGGTCGTCGAGTATGTCCCGACACCCGGTACCCTCGCACTTGTCCCGATCGCACTGGGGTTTGCTGCCCGACGAAAACGCCCCGCATAACAGACACACCCTGATGGAGCCTCTCGATGCTCAAGACCCGCACCCTCTCGCTTGTTCTGCTCCTGGTGATGGCCTGTGTGGGCCGGGTACAGGCCGATCAGGTTCTTGTCTATCCGGCTGCTGACAACACGCTGTATCAGTCTTTCAACCGAGGCCTGAGCAACGGCGAGGGGTCGTATGTCTTTGCGGGCAAGACGGCTTCCGGCCAGATCAGGCGGGCTCTGGTGCGGTTTGATCTCACCGGCATCCCCGCCGGCTCGACGATCACCGGCGTCTCCCTCCACATGAGGCTCTCGCGCACCATCTCCGGCAACCAGCCCGTCTCGCTGCACCGCGTCCATCAGGCGTGGGGCGAGGGTGCCTCGAACGCCAGCGGCCAAGAGGGCATGGGTGCCCCGTCGGAGCCGGGCGATGCCACCTGGCTCCACACCTTCTACCCCGATTCGCAGTGGCTCACCGCTGGCGGCGACTTTGACCCCACCCCGAGCGCCACCACCACCGTCTCCAACCAGACCGGCTCCTTCTTCTCGTGGACCTCCCCCGACATGATCGTCGATGTGCAGGTCTGGGTTGATGACCTCTTCAGCAACCACGGCTGGTTGCTCATGGGCAACGAAGCAAACAACACCACCGCCAAACGCTTCGACAGCAAGGACAACTTCAACCAGAACTACCGGCCCTACCTCGTCGTCGATTTCATCCCGGCTGTCGGAACCGGGGCCTGCTGCTATGGCGACGGGACCTGCATGATAACAACCGAGGCCGACTGCTTCGCAAGCGGCGGCCAGTATCAGGGCGACAACACCGACTGCATCGATGCTCCCTGCCCGCTGACGCCCTTTGTCGATCCGTTGCCCCGCCTGGCAGTCGCACAGCCAGTCATCGGTGAACCCGGCGGCGAGGCGACCTACGACATCTCCATCCAGCAAACCACACAGCAACTCCATCGTGATCTTCCTCCCACCACCATCTGGGGCTATGGCGGCTCCTTCCCGGGGCCGACGATCGAGGCGACGACCGGATTGCCCGTCACCGTGCGCTGGATCAACGACCTCCGCGACGAAAATGGTCAACTCCGAACCGACCACTACCTCAGTGTGGACCTTTGCCCGAACGGGGCAACCGACGAGCCACGGACAGTCACCCACCTCCAGGGTGGGCATGTCCCCGCGGAAGTCGATGGGTATCCCGAAGATACCTACCTGCCCGGTGAGTTCGTCGAGTATGTCTACCCCAACAATCAGCAGGCAGCCACCCTCTGGTATCACGACCACGCGATGGGCATCACCCGGCTCAATGTCTCTATGGGGCTTGCCGGGTTCTACCTTGTGCGCGATGACATCGAGAACGCACTCGACCTGCCCAAGGACACCTATGAAATCCCCCTTGCCATCCAGGACCGCATCCTTGACCGGGCGACGGGGCAGTTCGTCTATCCCGACCTCTGGCAGGATGCCTATTACGGAGACACCATCCTCGTCAACGGCAAGGTCTGGCCCTCCCTCGAAGTCGATCAGGGCAAGTACCGCTTCCGCGTGCTCAATGGCTCGACCTCGCGCACCTACACACTCAGCCTCTCGAACAGCGACCCGATCACCATCATCGGCACCGAGGGCGGGCTGCTCACGGCTCCGGTTGTGGTGAGCGAAGTCACCATCACCCCCGGCGAGCGCATGGATGTCGTCATCGACTTTGCCAGCTACGCCCCGGGCACCGAGATCATCCTGACCAACAGCGCCCCCGCCCCCTTCCCGGGTGATCCCGGCGTCGGCGTCGTGCCCGATGTCATGCAGTTCATCGTCACCGCCAACCCCGGGCACACCAACCCGCTGCCCACCACGCTCCGCGAAGTCCCGCCCCTCGACCCGGCCGATGCGGTCGTCGTGCGCCCCTTCGAGCTACAGCAGTTCACAGACCCCTGTGCCGGGTCGATCTGGCTCATCAACGGCCTCGGCTGGGAGACCATCACCGAATCGCCAGACCTTGGCACGATCGAAGTCTGGGAGTTCATCAACCGCTCAGCAATCTCCCACCCGATGCACATCCACATGGTCATGTCGCAGGTCGTCAATCGGCAGGCGTATGAAGTGATCGATGGCGAGATCGTGCCGATCGGCGATCCCATCCTGCCGTTGCCCGAGGAGCAGGGTTGGCAGGACACCATCCAGTGCCCACCGGGGCAGATTACGCGGGTGATTCAGAAGTTTGAGAACTATACGGGCAAGTTCCCCTACCACTCCAACACCCTCGAGCTCGAAGACCACGAGATGATGCGGCAGTTCAAGATCTATTGCCCCGCCGACTTTAACAAAGACGACACGATCAACACGATCGATGTCCTTACCTTCCTCAATGCCTGGGCAACCGGCGACCCTCAGGGTGACTTCAACCACGACGGCGAGATCAATACGCTCGATGTGCTGGCCTTCCTGAATGCGTGGGCGACGGGTTGTTGAGGTGGTGGCACGGCTCTCCGAGCCGTGTGATTGGGTACTTTGCTCCTCCGGAGCGATTCTTCTTTGCTCTTCATCCTCTGCGCGAGTTCTTCGTGGCACGCAGCAGAATCCGCACGGCTCGGAGAGCCGTGCCACCCTCGAGCCTTGCTGCTCTCTGCCCTATGCTCACCCATGCGTTTCACCTTCCTCGGCACCGGCACAAGTTCGGGCGTCCCCGCCATCGGGTGCCGATGCGGGGTGTGTACCTCAGATGACCCACGCGACCATCGGCTGCGCACGAGCGCATGTCTCGAGTTTGTCGATCCTGAAGGACACCCCCGCACCATCCTCTTCGACACCGGCCCCGACCTGCGTCAGCAGGCCCTCCGCGCCAAGCTCGATCGACTTGATGCGATCCTGCTGACACACAACCATGTCGATCACACCTGGGGGCTCGACGAGGTTCGCAGGTTCAATGTGCTGATGGATGCGCCGATCGATATCTATGCTGATGCGCACACCTTTGAGGGTGTCCGCCGGGTGTTCAAGCACATTTTCGATCAGGCGAGCAATGTCCAGAAGTCATTTGTTGCCTCGTTGATTGCCCATCCGATCGAACCGGGCGAGGCGTTCGAGCGCTTTGGTCTGCGCATTACGCCACTGGCGCTCCTGCACGGCCGGCTGCCGGTACTGGGGTTCCGGGTTGATGCTGCGAACGC
>JAJRZG010000181.1 GCA_024275365.1 Planctomycetota bacterium
AATCGGAGGCGGTGCCGCGCTCTACGCGGCTCTCTTCTGTCCCCGGCTCCGCAAAAAGGTCTCGCGGATGGTCTGGATCGCCAGCCTGCTCGCCGGGACACTCGCTATCGCCTGCTTTGCCAGTGCTGCGATGCCGGGGGCACTCACCGTGACGGCTGTCATGCCCTCGGTCTTCGTCGCAGCGATCATGGTGATCGCCTACGACCAGCGGGTGAGCCTTGCGCTCTCGTGCCTGCACGCGGTGCTGGTCTGCCTTGCGCTCAACCAGCCGATCGGGATGTTCGGGCTCATCCTCACAGGCGTCGCAGTCGCGGTCTGGCAACTCAAAGATATCAGAGCCCGCGACACGCTTATCCGCATGGGTGTCGCGACGGGGATCGCGCTCTCGGTTGCAACAATCCTGGTCCTCTCCATCGATCGGCCTGTGGTCGAGGCAGCCCTCCGCGAGACGCTCTGGGATGCGCTCTGGGCGGGGCTCGGGGGCATCGCGGTCGGGGCGATCGTGCTGTTCATCCTGCCGCTGATTGAACGGGCGTTTGATATCACCACCGGCATGACGCTCATTGAGTTGCGAGACCCCAAGCAGGAGCTGCTCAAGGAGTTGCAGCAGCGGGCACCGGGGTCCTACAACCACTCACTGAATGTGGCAACGATTGCCGAAGCCGCGGCTGAGGCGATCGGTGCAAACGCACTGCTGACCTATGCCGGGGCGCTCTATCACGATATCGGGAAGATGAACAAGCCCGAATACTTTGTCGAGAACCAGACCGGGGGCATCAACCGACACGACAAGCTGAGCCCGGCGATGAGCCTGCTGGTGATCGTGGCGCATGTCAAGGACGGGATGGAGATGGCCCGCGAGTATGGGCTGCCCAAGAGCATGCAGCAGTTTATCGAGGGGCACCACGGCACCACTCTGGTTGAATACTTCTTTCAGCGGGCGAAAAAACAGGCCGAGCATGATGAACAGGACGACGGCCCGAGCGAGATCGAGTATCGGTATCCCGGCCCCAAGCCTCGGACGAAAGAAGTCGCGATCTTGATGATCGCTGACGCGGTCGAGAGCGCATCGCGCACGCTGAGCGAGCCAACCCCAGCACGGATCGACCAGCTTGTGCGCACCATCGCCGACAAACGGCTGCTCGATGGTCAGTTTGACGAGTGCGACCTGACCCTGCGAGAGCTGCACGAGATCGTCGAGTCAGTCTCCAAGAGCTTGGCATCGAGCTATCACGGCAGGGTGGTCTACCCGGCTGGGGGGGAGAGCAAGACGGGGGAAGCCAGGCAGGCCGAGGCAAAGACGGCTGCGGGTGGGTGAGCCTCAGGCGGCTCCATCGCCCCGAAGCAGCTTGACGACGGCATCCCGCGAACGATCTCCTATCACCCTCTGCGCCTCGCTCTCATAGCGGAGATCGAGGTCCTTCAACATGCGGTCAATCCCTACATGCTCGCCGACGGTCCGGAAGAGGATGTTGAAGTAACTGGAAGAGATCCCTCGCAACTCTGCGAAATCGACGATAACAACACCAGAAGTCCCGAGGTCTTGGAGAACCCTGACAGCCAAGCGAGCTGCCGATTCGACGGTCGTATCGCGCGGGAGCAAGAACTGCTTTGCCAATATGGGCTGCGGGGTGGTCATCGTCATTTGCTCCAGTATCGTCGTCATTCACAGTCATCCTGAAGAATACTGCGGTTCCCGGAAAGTCCACCGGTGCCTGATGATACCGCATTGCTCCATCAGAGCCCATTGTTGCTGCCGCCCCGGAGGACAAAAGCAGCAACGCACCCCGCCGCCGCCGAACCTGGCTCACGAGATTTGAGATGCCCAGTCCCATATTATTGGCCTTTGATCGGCTGGAAACACCACCCTTGACGACGAGCCGGAGCGCTTCCTCCGGCTCCTTGGCTGCCGGAACATTGCGGGAAAGTGTGTGAGGAATACCCAGTCCCAGATCGAGGACTGCGATCCGGACATCCCGCCGATTCTGGAAATAGCGTGCTGCCATGAGAGCCCCGATCGGGGACTCGGCATGATCACAGACATTCTGGACAACCTCGTTAATGGCAACCCCGAGGGCATCTTCGGCATCCTCGGAAAGACCGCAGAAGTGCCGACGGACAAGATCGACAACCCGGCCTTGGGCATTGGCAATAGGCTGATAGAAGGTATGTATCGGCACTGTCTCTGACTTGGGATGATCTGGACTCGGCCGCTCACCTCTCTCAACACGATGTTTCAGCCCAATGAATGCACAAAAACCATCAAGCTCCTTCGGCTCTTTGGGCAAGAGAATGCGAGGGTGAAGCCCCCGTTGCATGTCTCGATCGTACAACCCGGTAAGAAGTACCGATGCATCGGGGCCAAGATATCCACACTGACGACAGTCCAACTCCCATGGCTCAGTGTTCTCGAGTGAAATGATCGTGGAGGCCCGATCGAGAAAGCCCCTGATATCTGACCATTGATCGTCGATATTGAAATCAATAACCACTCTCTTGCGATCCGGCTCTGTCATATGGGTACTCCTTCCTTGGTCCCGGCTGCGCTGTCTGCGTAAAACTCCTCCAGCACCCCCCGCCACTCATCGAGGCTCGTGACCTGGATGAACCGTTGCCGCACTTCCTCGCCTTGCGGATGGTGCTCGGCGAAGCGGATGCCGAACTTGCGCATCGTGCGGCCGGTGAAGGACTCGGCGCTGCGCATCCCGGCATTGACCGCCAACGCCAGCTCGAAGTGCTCTTCCAACACACTTCGTTGCTCGGCGATTGTGGGTGGGGCGGGCGTCTCGCCCGCCAGGAGTTGTCGGGCTTGCCTGAAAATCCACGGGTTGCCGATGCACCCGCGAGCGACGCTCGCGCCGGTGACACCGGTGTAGTCGATCATGCGGAAGATATCGCCCGCAGTCCAGATATCACCCGAGCCGAAGATGGGGCGGTCGGGGTCGGCCCTGCGCGCACGCTGCACGATATCCCGCAGCAAATCCCATCGGCTTGGGCCGACATATTTTTGTTCCACGGTGCGGGCGTGGATGGTCGCCCACGCATACCCCATGCTGTACGCCGCATCGAGGATCGTCCAGAAGTTCTCCACCATCTCGGGCGTGTCGTCAAAGCTTCGGCGGATCTTGAGCGTGCAGGGCGTCTCGCTCGGCACCGCCTCGCGCACCGCTTCAAGAATCGCAATCGCCCCAGCAGGCTGGGCAAGCCAGTGGCCGCCTCGGGCCTTGCGGGAAATCTTCTTGACCGGACAGGCGAGGTTGATATCAATGGCTGCAAAGGAAGCCAGGGGGATAGAAGAATCAGATGCAGAAGAAGGCATCGAGGCATTGAGGCATCGAGGCATCGAGGGTGAAGGTGGCTCAGCAGTGGGATCGAGCCGCCCGATCTGCTCGCCCCCCGGCAGCCGCAGGTGGCCCCCGGGTGCCATTGCCTCTTTGTCCCCATACGCGAGATGCCGATATTCTTTGGCTGATCTCGCCGCCTGCTCAGTCATCTTCAAAGCAGCAGCCGCCATCTCGGCGGGGTCGCTGCCCAAGATCTGCCCGGCGAGGGGCTGGTCCTCTCCGCCCCCGGGCACATTGTCGTGCAGGTCACCCAGATCGGCCTTGGCAAACCCCCGGCCGCCAGCGAGGATCGTCCGATCGAGGAGAGCCTCGGTCACGCAATAGGGGCACCCATGACGGCGGGCGACGATCCGCATGGCTGCGTCGGAGTATCCTGCAAGCCCCGCCTGAAAGAAGGGGGCGTCGAAGCCGGGCACCAACTCCCGGACGCGGGGGTGCATCCCCCCGGGGCCGTGGCTGCGGACCAGCCCTGCCGCGATGGCTGCGGGGTCGATACCCTCTGCTCCCGGAGCAATGGCCGGGGCGTGCGGCGTGGCGTTGTTGCTGGTGCAGCCCATGGGGCAAGGATAGGGTGGAATACATGGATCGCTCAGGGCTCGAAGGAGATTGCACGATGACCAACCGATGCCATGTCGCTGGATATGGGTTCCCCGTTTCTCCTCTGCGTCGCGCATGTAGTGTGCTGTTGTGCGCAGCGGGGCTCTTTGCAGCCGGGTGCAACCTCCTGCCGACGGGGCTCGCCGATGAGCCGATGGGGGCCTACGACCGGCCCTTCCCGCAGCAGTTGACCCAGGACGAGGTCCTCGATGTGCAGGTGATCCGACGACCCGAGACGACCATCACACTCACCAATACCACCGCCCGCTCCTTTGGACCCTCGACGCTCTGGCTCAATGGCAGGTTCGGCAGGCCGATCGAGGGGTTCGCGCCGGGCCAGACGCTCTCGCTCGATCTCTACGACTTCCGCGATGAGTTCGGCGAGGTCTTCCGGGGTGGCGGGTTCTTTGCCACCAAACGGCCGGAACAGGTTGTCCACGCCCAGCTCGAAACGCTCGTCGATGGGGAGAGTGTGCTGATCGGGCTGGTGGTGGTTGGGCAGAGTGAGTAAGGATATTGAACACGAAGAGCACGAAGATATCGAAGGAAGATAGAGTGAGATTCACATGCGTGCGCAGCACGATGTCTTTCCCCTTCGCGCTCTTCGCGTTCAAATCAGAGAATGACCCATGACCCAGATACTCATCGTCGGCCCACACCCGGATGATCAGGAACTCGGCATGGGTGGCACCATCGCCCGCCTGGCTGAGCAGGGGCATGATGTCCTGCTGCTGGATATGACCGACGGCGAGCCGACACCCTATGGCGACCCCGAGACGCGCGCGCGCGAAGCCATGGCCGCAGCCGAGGCACTCTCGCCCGACCCGGCAACCCATCCCGAGGGCAAACCCGTCCGCCGCGTGCAGCTCGGGCTGCGCAACCGGTTCGTCGAGCACACGATCGAAGCACGGCACGCGGTGGCGGGCGTCATTCGTGCCCACCAGGCGCAGATCCTGTTTGTGCCCTACTTAGAGGATGCCCACCCCGACCATCTGGCTGTGACGCGGATTGTGGAAGACGCGAGGTTTGACGCCAAGCTCACGGGCATTGACATGCCGGTGCCAGTAGAACTCAAAGCGGAAAGCGAAAAGCGAGAATCATATCCTTGCAAGCCGATCCATCCCCCTTGGTTGTTTTATTACTATTGCACGCACCTGCGCATCACGCCTCAGCCGTCGTTTGTGTTTGATGTGACCGGGTGCGAGGCGAAGAAAGAAGCGGCGATCCTGGCCTACCACTCGCAGTTTGTCGCCAACCGCAAGAACCGGCCGGTGGTGGAGTGGGTGATGAACGCGACCCAGTTCTTCGGCTCGCGGATCGGGACAGCAGCGGGTGAGCCGTTCTTTGCGAGGGAGCCGGTGGGGATGACGGGACTTGGAGCGTTGCCGGTGTGAGCAAAGCCACCGAGAAGTTTGTTCAACCGCTTTCCGGCGATCGCCGCACCAACAGCCGGCCCAGCCACGAACGCTGACTGAAGGCAAACTCCATCACAAAGACCGCACCATACGCCAACCCGATTGTCACGAGCGTCTCGCGTGCCTCGGTCCACATATGCACGAGCAACAACCCGACGGTGATGAGTACCACAAGAATCCCAAGCACAACGACGATACGGTTTGCGTGTGTCTTTCTATAAAGCTTGAGGTTGGCCGCTGCGACACACAACGAGACAAGCAGGAAGGTCAGACTCGAAAACGCCGCGATGGTTTCGAGAGAGTTGAACACGGTAAAGGCGATTCCCAGGCCGGTCATCACCACGATCGCCACCCACGGCACGCTGGTCTTTCGGCTGCGAAAGGAGAACGCCTTGGGCATCATCGCGTCGGTTGCCATCTCGGCCATCATGCGAGAAGCCCCGAACGCGGTTGCGTTGATCGCCGAGGAGGTCGCCAGCATCGCCGCGACTGCCACGAGCACCCGGCCCGCATTGCCAAGCGACGGCTCGGCAGCAACCGCCAGGGCGTATTCCTCGGCCGAGACCAACTGTGATTGCGTCAAACTCCCGACAGCGACGAACGCGATACAGAGATAGAGCAGTGTCGTGATGATAACCGAGCCGTAGATCCCGCGAGGGATATTGCGCTCGGGATCGCGGGTCTCGCAGACCGCGTTGGTGATAAGTTGAAAGCCCTCATACGCGACAAAGATCGTCGCCCCAGCAAGAAAGACCGAATCGACGCCGAGGTCAAAGACGGGCACAAGGTGCTCCCGCTTGACCGAAGTCAGTCCGGCGATGCCGATGATCGCCAGGAGAGCGATCTTGGTGTAGACGATCAGGTCTTCGGTGGTGCCGCTCGATCGAACGCCGAGAAGGTTAACCAGCATAAAGAGCAGCAGGATGGCAGCCGAGAGAACAAGCCGCACGGGCACCGAGCCCGGAGACCCCAGCAGGTCGGCCCCATAGGCGCCGAAGGTGTACGCATAGAGGGCGAGCGTCCCCACATAGCCGACGATGACAGTCCACCCCAGGAGCCCCGCTGCATTGGGATGCGCCGGGAAGGCACGCTCAAGATAGGTGAAGCTGGCTCCGTCGCTGCGGTAGGTCAGCGCAAGCTTGATATACGAATAGGCAGTGAGCATCGCGATCAGCCCGCCCAAACCAAACGCAAGCGGTGCCGCGTGCCCACCCACTTTGACCGCAAGCCCGAGGACCGAAAAAATCCCACCGCCGATCATCCCCCCGACACCGATCGCGATGAGCTCTTTGAGCCCGAGGGTCTCACGGGGAGATGCGGCGTGCGCTTTCATCACCAGATGATACGACACCCAGTCCGAG
>JAJRZG010000182.1 GCA_024275365.1 Planctomycetota bacterium
CAAGACGGCTGATTTGCCCGGCGATGTCACGCGGTCGAGCGTGCCGCCCAAGTGGCGCATCGACCAGCGCACCGGCGCGATGGTCGATGCCAACAGCGGCCGAAGCTACAACATGGGGCACCTGATCAAGGTCCGCATCCTCGAGATCGACCTCGCCAAGCGGCAGATGAACCTGACCATCGCCGATGCCGAGGGCCGGGCAGCCGGGAAGGCCAAGCAGGTACTCCCCAAGCTCGACGGCGGGGGCGACTTCGGCGGGCTGGGCGACGGCAAGGGCGCAGGCTTTGGCAGCATGACCGGCTCGCAGCGGCGAAGTCGAAAGAGCAAGTCGATGGATAAGGGTAAGAGTGACTTTCGGCGGGACAAGAAACGGTAAAATACTGCCACATGTTCTTGAGAAGACCTAAACACCGTTTAGATGCAATAGTCACACCAACACCAGAAGACCTTAAGCCCCGCCTTGCAGAACACAGGGATTGGCGCGATTCTGATGGCACTAAGGGTGTGCGGCTTGACATGCGCGGTTGTTCAGCTGAGCACTTGAATTTCAACGATGGTTTAATCCGCCATGTGGATCTACGCGGTGCGGTACTCAGTGGGTCCAACCTTCGCGATCCATTCAATCTAGTGGGATCAGAATTGCAATTTGCTGATTTCAGTGGCCTCCATCTAGAGGCGTTGGCGAGCAAGCCAAATGAACTCAACTTGTCGCATTGCCGCTTTGATCGCTGCGTCATCAACGATGTTCGTTTTGACAATTTTATACTAATCGGCGCGAAGGGCCTCTGGGGACCGAATAAGGCAATGATTTCGCCTGACTGCAAAGGGCAGGAGTGGGCTATTTACCGCTATTCGCGGGATTACCTGTCTTGGGAAGCTCTTCGATCGATCGGACAGATTCGCCTCTTTGGTGTCTCCTACGCCGCGTTCATTGGACTGGTTCTGTTCAGCCAGATCGCCCGCGCGTATAAAACCTGGGTACAGGCGTTGTTGTCAACACCAGAGGAGTCCCTTAGACACGCTCTGGGTAGTCGCTTGCCTCCGCTCGATGTCCATTGGCACTTTGCGGTGCTGCTCGCAGCGATCGCGCTTCTGTCGATCGGAGCGACCGTGTATGCGGTGCGTTGTCCGGATATCGTAAAGGAGTATTCGCACGCCAAGTGGTGGCGAGAACTTGGCAAACCATTTGCAGAGTACGCTAGCGCCAAATACAGCCGCTCGATTTCACGATACATCGCGGGTGTTGCCTATGGCCTCGGGATATTTATGACATTGGGGTATCTAGCATGGCGTGGCGTGCTAGCGTTGTTGTGGTTCGCAGGTTTCGGTTGATCGACATCCGTGGACACGCTACACGGGATGCTGTAGTTCCCTACGCGCTCAGTTCATCCCGCACCCGTTCCAAGAGCACCTTCGTCGCCTGAATCCCCTCCGGCTCACTCAACTCATCACCCTCGTACTCAATACCGATTCGCCCCCGATACCCCGCGTCAACTACGATCTTGAGCATCCGCAGGTAATCCGTGCTGGTCTCGTTGCCGTCCTCGTCAAATTCGTGGCTCTTCGCGCTCACCGCCTTGGCCCACGGCATCATCTCTTCAACACCCTTGTACCGGTCGTACCACGCGTCCGGCTCCTCGCGCTTGCTCCAATCCAAACAAAAATTCCCAAAGTCCGGCAGCGTGCCGATCCGCGGGTGATCGACGAGCTCCATCACCCCGGCCAACCACGCGCCGTTCGAGCTCAGGCCGCCGTGGTTCTCGACGATGACATTGATTTCACCCTCTGCTGCAAACTCCACCAGCTTTCGCAGCCCGTTGGCTGCCAGTTCCTGCTGTTCTGCAAATGTCCCGGAGCTCGCCGCGTTGACACGGATCGAGTGGCACCCGAGAAACCTCGCCGCGTGGACCCACGGCTTGTGGTTGTCTACCGCTTCGTTGCGCCGACCGGCGTGCGGATTGCCCAGCTGCCCGAGCCCATCGCACATAATCAGCAGGCTCGTGACACCCAGATCATCACACCGTGATCTCAGATCGGTGAGGTACTTGCGATCGCGCACCTGCTCACGGAAGAAGCTGTTGACATACTCGACAGCATCGATATCAAAGTCCTCGCTCGCGACGCGCGGGAAGTCGAGGTTGGTCATCTCCCCAGCCTTGAGCGCCCTGTGCAACGACCATTGTGCAAGAGAAATACCAAACAAGGGTTCCGAGAGCTGTTCGGGTTGAGGGTCTGGCTGGGGGTCTGGTTGGGGGTCTGGGACCTGCACTGGCTGTGCTGGTTTCGGTTGATGCGTACCAGAAACACTGGGGTCACCCGGCTGCTCATCACTTCGCGCACAAGCACCAAGAGTCAGACCCGCAGCCGAGAGTGTCGAAAGCCGAAGAAAGCGGCGTCTGTCCATACGCAAGCATACCAACCCCTCGCTCACATCACACGCTCCCATGGCACCAAGGGAAAGTTTTGGCATACCGGTAAGAATCTGTCGTAACTCCCGTTCGATGGAATATGGATGAGAAAAAAGATATGTAAAATAGTGACAAACTGCCCAAAATGTCTTGTATAAAAGGCATCGGCGCGGTATTGCTGAGAGGTGCAGTACTTCTCTTTTTTGATACCCGGCTGCTGGGGGCCGCACGGGCTTGTCTGATGGGCGAATGTTACCAGACACCCTCATTCGATGGTGCTTTGTCCAAACGCTTCAGACAGATACATCATGCGTTCGGTTTTCACAGGACCGTATGTCGCGGTCTGTGGTTGGGTTTGTGAATACACAAGGAGACATCAGTATGAAACATTCTCAGATTCTGGGCGGTGCACTTGCGCTGCTGGTCGCTAGTGTCGCTTCGGCGCAGTGGACTGAAAACTTCGACAGCTATCCCGTCGGGCCGCTCAATGTCAACGGCTGGGACGGCTGGGACGGCACCCCCTCTGCCTACGGCATTGTCACCACCGACATGTCCCGGTCGGCACCAAACTCACTCCAAGCCAACGGCACCGTTGATGCCGTCTACAACTTCAACGGTGCATACACCTCAGGGCAGTGGACCTTCACAGGCTGGGTCTACATCCCCGGCGACATGGACGATATCACCTACTGGATCATCCAGAACGAGTATGTCCACGGCGGCCCTTATGACTGGACGGTCGAGGTCGCCATGGACCCGATCGGCGGCGAAGTCATCGAAGACATCCAGGACTTCTACGGCAACGGCTCCAACTTGCTGACGCTTGTCACCGACCAGTGGGTCGAAATCCGCAGCGACTTCGACTTCGACAACAATGTCGTCACAACCTACTACAACAACGAACTCCTGGCAACAGGTGATATCAATATCAGAACTGGCGGGGCTATCGAGGCTGCAAACCTTGACATCTTCGGCCCTCAGACAGGACCGGCCTACTACGACGATATCACAGTCGCTGTCACTGGTGGCAACTGCTACGCCGACTTCAACGGTGACGGCAGTGTCAACACTCAGGACTTCATCGCCTACCTCGGCGCATGGGCTGCTGGCGATATGGCCGCCGATTGCAATGGTGACAGCACCATCAATACACAGGACTTCATCTGCTTCCTTGGCCTCTGGGCCGCCGGGTGCTAATGCGCTGATCTCACGCACTTCGGAAAACACTCCAAGTTGTGCACGCACGACTGTTGAACAGATCAGACAATAAAGTCACATACAAACTCCCCCGCGAGATGCGGGGGAGTTCTTCTCTTGCAAGCAGGCCCTTAACCGTCCCGGATTTCTGAAACCAGACACTCCGGCAACCCCCTCGGCCTGCCGTCCCCATCCACGCACGCAAGCGTCGTCGAAGCCACCACAAGCACATCATGCCCGGCGCAGCGCATTGCTTCGAGCTCCGCCCCGTCCAAACCCGGCCTCTCAAGAAGCCGAACCTCGTACTCGTGCAAAATCTTGACCCTCGACCCGCCCACAACCCGGACCCGCACCTCGACCAGATCGTCGTAGCGGGCCGAGCGTTTATACGCAGCGTCGAGTTTGATGATCGCAAGAAAGACCCCCGCCGATTCATGCTCGGCATACGAGATGCCGCTGGTCCGGAGCAACTCCGTGCGGGCCTCCTCAAGCCAGGGGATATACGCCGCGTGGTGCGCGACGCCCATCGGGTCACACTCACAATACCGCACGCGCAGGCGAAATGCCCCAGCGGTGTCCGGTCTTCGGCTCGGGTTTGGTCCAGCAGTCTCGGGCATCACAACCCATCCTACACTCCGCGCCCATGCCACAGAGTTCTACCCAACTCCACGCACCAACCACCCAGGCCGATCTCGCGCACCTGCGTTCGTCCGTCACGGTCCGCCGATACATGATCGACGACCCAGTGGCAGCAATCACACGCCTACTCCACCGAGCCTATGCGCCCCAGGCCGCGATGGGGCTCTCGCCGCTCGCCGGTCGGCAGGACGAAAAAACCACCCTCGGGCGAGTGCTCGCCTCGGAGTGCTTCCTCGCAACATTGCCAGGCCTCAATGACCGTGACCACATCGTCGGTGTCATCCTCTTCAACGAGCACGAACGCGTTGCCTTCCCCGAGTTTTTCCTCCGCCCCGGCATCGCCCACTTTGCCATGTTCGGTGTCGATCCTGCCTCCCAGGGGCTCGGCGTCGGTCGCCTACTGCTCGACCACTGTGAGCAGCACGCCCGCGACACGGGGTTCTCCGAACTCGCACTCAGCATGGCCGAGCCCGACACCAGACTGCGGGACTACTACGACACCAGAGGCTACCGATTCATCGAACACTGGCAGTGGCCCTACACCAACTACACAAGCTGCATACTCAGCAAAGGTGTTGCGTAGCGACTCCCTCACGGGCAGCACTGCACACAGCCAGCGGTCTCATCATGCAATCACTCTACCGTCACGCTCTTGGCGAGGTTCCGCGGCTTGTCCACATCGTGCCCCCGCAACACCGCCGCATGAAACGCCATCAACTGCAACGGCACAACCGCAAGAAGTGGGCTCAGGTATTCCTCGCACTCGGGGATATACAGAACCTCCTGGGCAACCTTCGTGATCTCGGTATCCCCCTCGGTCGCTACCGCGATCACATGCCCGCCCCGGCTGCGCGTCTCGGCGATGTTGCTCAGCACCTTGTTGTACTGCCGACCCTGGTTGGCGATAAACACAACGGGCATGCCCTCATCGATCAGTGCAATCGGGCCGTGCTTCATCTCGGCAGCCGGCATCCCCTCCGCATGAATATAACTGATCTCCTTGAGCTTGAGCGCCCCCTCAAGAGCCGTCGGATAGTTGTACCCCCTGCCCAGGAAAAGCCAGTTATCCCGACCGACATACCGCTCGGTCACCTCACGCACATGGCCGTCGCTCTCGAGCACCCGCTCGATCTTGTCGGGGATCGCGTCGAGCTGTTTGAGGCATCGGGCGCAGACATCGGGCGACATGAACCGCCGCCTCGCCATATAGAGCGCAAGCATCGTCAGCACCGTCACCTGCCCGGTAAACGCCTTTGTGCTCGCCACCCCGATCTCCGGCCCCACACGCAGATAGACACCCGCGTCCGTCTCCCTTGCCATCGTTGACCCAACGACATTCACAACACCCAAAGACATCGCCCCGCGGTCCTTGGCCTCGATCAGCGCACACAGCGTGTCGGCAGTCTCGCCCGACTGGCTCACGCCGACAACCACGGTCCGGTCCTCGATAATCGGGTTGCGGTACCGGAACTCGCTCCCATACTCAACCTCAGCAGATATCTTCGCAAGGTCCTCGAGCAGATACTCACCGATCATCGCCGCGTGCAGAGCCGTCCCCTGGGCTGTCAGGATAAACCGCCGAGCCTTGACCAGCTCCTTGGCAAAGCTCGTCAGCCCCCCCAGCACGACCCGCCCCTCGTTGTGATCGATCCTCCCCCGCAGCGTCGTCCGCAAAACCTTCGGCTGCTCAAATATCTCCTTGAGCATAAAGTGGCTGAACGCACCAAGCTCGATCTGCTCCAGGTCAAACTCAAGCTGCATCACCTGTGGCGTCACCGGCGCATCATCAATCGTGCTCGTCCGGAACCCCTCGCGCGTGATCCGCACCACATTGTAATCATCGAGCGGGAACGCCTGCGTCGTGTGTGCGATGATCGCCGACGCATCCGACCCCACGACATACTCACCATTCCCCACACCCACCATCAGGGGCGAACCCTTCCGAGCCACCACAAGTGTGTCCGGCTCGCGGGCACAGATCACCGCAATCGCATACGCCCCCGTCACCTCGCGCAGCGCTGCCTTGACCGACTCCTCCAGATCGCCCTCATACAACTCACCGATGAGCATCGCCAACACCTCGGTGTCGGTCTCACTGCTGAAGGCGTGCCCCTTCCCGACGAGGTAGGTCCGCAGTGCTGCATAGTTCTCGATGATCCCGTTGTGGACAACAGCGATGCCGTTGGCATCATCACGGTGCGGGTGGCAGTTGGCCTCGGTCACGCCCCCGTGCGTCGCCCAGCGCGTGTGCCCGATGCCCAGCGTCCCCCCCATCCCCCCGATCTCCCCAAGCCGATCTTCAAGCTCGATGATCCGCCCCACTGCTCTGGCAACCTGGAGCGAGTCCCCATCCAGGATCGCAACCCCTGCCGAGTCATACCCGCGATACTCAAGCCGCTTGAGCCCCTCGAGCAGCAAGGGCTCGGCCGTCCGACTCCCGATATACGCGATGATCCCGCACATTTCCCGCCTCCAATACGCCAAAGCCCCACCCGGCACGGATGGAGGGGTTTCCTTCTACCCAGATCGGCCTGATCGACCCCGCCGCTCAAGGCCGACACCCGGGCATTGACGCTTCTACGAAGCCAATGACCAGACTGATCGGACCGGAATAACTCATTTGACTGCACAGGAACGGTCGGTGTGGGACCCGCGGGGTTATCCAGACCATAGCCGCCCAGCCAGAGTCTGGCGAACTCGCCCGGCATCCCTGAGACACCCATGGACCACAGCCCCCGAAGGATGAGTGATCGATCAATCCAACCTCATACCCACTTCATCCGGGTCACACCACTGCTCATCGAGCCGATCAAGCGTCTTAGCAACCGCCAACTCCGCTGCCGCCCGTGGAGCGAGCAGCCGCAACACCTCTAATGGAAGCAAGTCCTGCCTGATCGGCTTGTCATCCATAATCCATAACGAACCGACCCGACCAAGCAAACGGTCCTCAAGGAGGACCCCAACATAGGAGTGTGCATTGCAATCTACCACGGTTGTATCGTTGGGGAACTGCTCGGAAAGCCCGGACCATACAACGCACTCTCCTTGCGTGATAGCCGCTCCACAAGGCGATTCATCCTGGTGACAGTGTAAAAAGTGCCCGAGTTCATCGTTCTCAGCAATCGCAATAATATCGAGCAGATTGTCGTGAGTCGTGATCTCAGTGATCCCCGCCCACCGTGTCCCGAACGCCTCAGCCAACGCCAGAGCCAGCTCACCGAAGTAGTGGTGGTGTTCATGCCCCGCAAGCCGTTGGTGTATCTGCTCTATTCCCTTGAGCGCACACCCCCTGAGTTCCATCTCGCTCTGGGGCAGCCGCGTCTCATGTCTCACAGCCGACCCGAGCAATCCACGCTCTTCCGCAGCCCGCACAAGCTCAACCCGGTTGTGGACATGCAGCTTCTGATAGACCGATCGCAGGTGATTCTCGATCGTTCGCGGGCTTCGGCTCATCCGCTGTGCCGCTTCACGACAGGACAGCCCCTCCGCGATCAACCCCACAACCTCAAGCTCCCGGCGGGTCAATAACACATCCCCACAAGGTCCGCACCGCCCCTGATCTGCTTGATGTCTCATAGTCCACCCCAAACTTTCTTTCCTTCGTGCTTTGTATACCACATTCGTACAATTACGCCGGCGTTCCGTTGCAGAAAAAGAAGAGCACTCTGTATATTTCTAAAGAATACATACCTTGAGTACACATTTTTAATCTTGTCTGTACCAACCACCCTCAGCCGAGAGTAATCCATAATTCTATCCTTTATTACTGGATAATTTTGGGTAATCTCATGCGGTTGTTGTGGTTTGTGAGCCGCGGAATGAGCCTGGGACTCACGAACCCTCGTCATCCCGCAACTCGGCCCCCCGGCCCACCAGCACGCGCGTGATCAGCTCCTGCACATGCATGTTCCCGCTCGCGTCAAAGTTGTGACGCGAAACCTTCATCGCGCTCAGCACGCCATAGCCAAGCCCAAGATCGATCAAGAGCCACGCGATCAACTCCGCCGGAAAGCGAGCCGTCACGCGCCGATTTTCCTGGGCTCTTGCAAGTTCCATCGCCAGAAACTGCTGCAATGGATGGATGTGCGAGCTCCAGGCCTTGTGAATTTCCTCATCATCCACCTCGGTGATTGCCTGCAAAAACACGCGGTAGGCATCCCGCCCCTTGTCGCTCACCATCGGGTTGTCCCCGATGAGCACCTTGAGCCTCTCCGCGGGGTCGGCGGCGTTGGCAATATCCTGCCGCCACTGGTCGATCGTCTGCTTCCCCGTCCGTTCGATCAACGCGATGAACAGGTCTCGCTTTGACTTGAAGTGCCGATAGATAATCGGCTAGGTCACTTCCGCCGCCCTGGCAAGCTCGGCGGTTGTGGCCCGAGCATACCCAAGCGTCGCAAAGAGCTCCGCAGCACTATCGAGGAGTTGTTCACGCCGTTTGACTGCCGGGAGCCGACCCATGCTCGATCACTCCAAGTCCCCAGACCTCTCCGCGTTCCCGACACCGCCATCGGGAGTGCATTCTACTGCCCCCGGGTCAGCCGTGTTTCCCTCTTCCCCCTCTCCATGCACCCCTCGCACCTCCGGGAAGGGCACCGGGTCGTACCCCCCCCGATGAAACGGGTGACATCGGCACACACGCCCAAGCGTCAGCCGGGTCCCTCGCACAGGGCCATACCGCCGATACGCATCAAGCCCATAGAGCGAGCAGGTCGGCTCAAATCGGCACTGCCCGCCCACAAACGCCGAAAGCGTCAGCCGATACACCACAATCACGACGACAAAGGGCACATTCCCAACACGAGCCATCAGCCCGAGCCCCTCCTCGCCAAAGAACCCATCACCCCGGGGCATGATCGCCCCCCTTCTTCACGCTCCCCCGCTTGGCAATCTCATCCCGAGCCCGCAAGACCAGCATCTCCAGCAGCCGCCCATATTCAACAAGCCCCAGCACCCGGTGTGGCCGCACCTGGATCACCACATCAAAGCCCCCACCCCCACCCCCACCCCCACCATCAAGCCTGGGAAACCCCTGCTGCCTCAGTCGAAACGCCTCGCGGAGCAAACGCTTGACCCGATTTCTGGCGATCGCCCCACCCACCCGCCGACCAACACTCAGCCCGAGCCGATGATCGAGGAGCCCATTTGGCCTGACGAACACCGTCAGAGGTCCCGCCGACCGCCGACACCCGTGGGTATACGCCGCCTGGAACTCCCGAGCGTGGGTCAGCCTGTGCCGACGCCTGTAGATCAGCCTCTCTGAACCCGGTTCGCTCATCTCGGAGCGTAGATCGATCTTGAGCCCCATGCCCGTCCCCTTCGTCCCCTCAAGCAATTCGGGTCATCTCGAACCGAATCCTCCCCCAATCTCGGAATACCTATTGATGAGATACCAAAAAGAATTCTGAACTTCTCCACATCAAACCGGTACTACTCTAGAAGAGGCGAGCGCGGGGGTTCACTCGTCCTGTCCGATAGGAAGATGTTCGTATGACACACAAAGCCACCACCGCGCGACCGATCACCCCTTTGCCCCGCCACCCACACGGGCTCACCCGCGTGGTCGTCGCGAGCACCATCGTCCTGCTCGTCGCAGCGGGCAGCATCTGGGCAATTACGCACTCCACCAGCAACGCCTCCAACATGCGCGAGGTCGTCGATCTTGACCTGGGCAGAGCCGAAATCGGGTCCTTCACCATCAGCACCACCGCGATGGGTGAACTCGAGGCCCGCAACCAGATCGAACTCCGATCCGAGCTCGACACCCGCGCGGGGATCGTCGAGATTGTCGCAGAAGGCTCGGTCGTCAAGAAGGGCGATCTGCTCGTCCAGCTCAACGCAGAACAGTTGCAAGACCAGATCGTCCTCCAGAACCTCGAAGTTGATAGAGCACAAGCGGATGTCACCGCAGCCGAGAACTCACTGAAGATCCAGCTCAGCGAGAATGAATCCCGCGAACGAGCAGGGCAGCTCAAGATCGACCTCGCCGAGCTTGCCCTCGCCCAATGGCGTCAGGGGGAAGTGGTCAAGACCCGCGCCAAACAAGTGCTCGACTACGAGCAAGCCGAACGCGACCTCAAACGGCTCAAAGAACAGTTCGAGCGCTCCGTGGAGCTCCTCGCTGAGGGGTTACTGAGCCAGAACCAACACGATCTCGACGAGATTGCGTACATCAATGCAGTGGCAAAGCTCGAGACCTCAAAGCTCGACCGCGAGACTTACGAAGAGTACCAGTATCCTCGCGACGAAAAGACAAAGATCTCTGATCTTGAGGAAGCCAAGGCCGACCTCGAACGCATACGGACCCAGAACAAAATCAACGCCGGTGCCAAAGAATCTTCGCTCGGGACCACCCGTCGGCAGTTCGACTTGAAGCGCGAACGCCTCGACAAGCTCAACGAGCAGGTCAATCTGGCGACCATCACCGCCCCCACCGACGGCCTGGTTGTCTATGCCACAAGCCTCGGGCGTGGCCGCGACATGATGATGATGGGCAGCGATGGCCCGCTCCAGGTCGGACGCGAAATCCGACCCAATGAGATGCTCATCGTCCTCCCCGACACCACAAGCATGATCGCCAGCGTCCGTGTCCACGAGGCGCTCGTCGGGCGCATCCAACCCGGGCAACGGGTGCGTATCACCATCGACGCGATCAACGGCGAAACCTTCCTCGGGACCGTCGAATCGGTCGGGGTGCTTGCCGAAACAGGAGGCTGGAGAGACCCAAACCGCCGAGAATACACCGTGCGGATCGGGCTCGACTACGACAACACCGACGGCAAGCTCAAGCCCTCCATGCGCGCAGAAGCCGAGATCATGCTCGGCACCGTACAGGACTCACTCATGGTTCCCGTGCAGGCTGTCTTCAACGAAGGCCCGGTGCGGTTCGTCCTCGTCCCACGGGGCTCACGCTATGAACGGGTCCCCGTCAAGATCGGCAGAATGAGCGACACCTACGCCCAGATCATCTCCGGCATCGAGGAGGGCGACCAGGTGCTGCTCCGAGAACCCGACACAGGCGAGCTCCTTGCAAGCGAGTGGACCGCCGAGCAACTCGAGGCTGTCGGTGTCAAACTCGATGCAGAGGGCAACCAGGTCCTCGCCAAACGGGGCGCAGCCATGATGCGCATGATGAACCAGATGGATACCAACAGAGGCAAACCCGACAACGCTGCAAGAGGCAAGAAGCAGAGACCAGGGACCAGCCAGAAACCCGATGGGGACTCGATGCAAAAAAGACGCGAGTACACAACTTCTGACAGCAACTCAAAGACTCGACAAGCTCCAACCCAAAGAGCCGACACCGACGGTCAATCATCGACAACGACCAACCACTCAGAGACGGATGCAGCCTCCGAAAGCATACAAAACTAGCGCAGGATGACACGCCAACCACCAGAACGAGTAGGGGCTGCCGCCCTGACCACATTCAAGAGTAGTTAGGGGTGATTCAAGCCTTTTTAGCGGGTGAAAAACCACCTGTCTGGACCGGGCATCCATTACGGCCACCCGACTTCACCTCGTTATCGGCATCCACCCGGATCAACCGATTCGACCTGCACGATCTGGCAAGATACGCTCTCTACACAAATACAGATGGAATACTTCGGCCCCGTGGGGGCTTCTCCTCTGTAGAATGACCAGGATCACCCTTCATGCAGCGAGCCGAGTTCGAGCAACTCGCCCTGGAACACCTCGACGCGGTGTACCGGCTCTCGTTGCGCCTCACTCGCAACAGCGAGCGAGCCGAAGACCTCGTCCAGGACACCTTCACCCGGGCGTTCCGACCCAAAACCATCGAGCGTTTCGACCCGGCCTCAGCACGACCAGGCTCCTCGCCGAGCGAGGGGATGCGGGCGTGGCTCTTTACCATCTGCCACAACCTGTTCTACTCACAGATCAAACGCCAGGCCAAAGCCCCGGTCGCGGTCGGCGAGTTCTTCGGCGAATCGGCCAACGGCCCGATGCCCGACGAGCCACCACCCGCCTGGGACAGAGCAAGCTTCGACTGGGAGCATGTGGACGAACGCCTCCGGGCAGCGGTCGAAGAACTCAAAGAAGAATACCGAACCGTCCTGCTGATGTGGGGCATCGACGGGCTCAAGTACCGCGAGATCGGGGAGATCCTCGAAATCCCCATCGGCACAGTTATGAGCCGCCTGCACAGAGCGCGCAAGACGCTTGCAGACCAACTCCTCGAAGAGCCCAAGGCTGCAGCAGAACTTGGGCTCCATGTCCGGCAAAGACCGGACTCCGAAACTCGCCCACAAGAACCCACAGCCGGCGCAAGGGAGTCTGATCCGTGAATCAGCAGGAAGGACACAACCAGGACACCCTCTCGATCGCAGCACTGCTGCGCCTGGCAGCCGATGGCGAGTGCAACGAGCAACAAGAGGCCCGCCTGCGCGCGCACCTCGAGGCCCACCCCGAAGACCAGCAGCGGATCGAGTTTGAGCACCAACTCCGAGGGGCCTGCGCCCGCGCGTGCAGCCCCGAGTGTTGCGCACCAGACACCCTGCACGCACGCATCCGAAAGTCCTGCTGTCACACAGACCCGGCTGAGCATTTGGCCGATGGCATGGCTGCCCGCGCGCACCAGACACGCCAGACCAGTTTCTGGGCCGGTCGCATGGTCGCCCGGTTCGGAGCTATCGCCGCCCTGATCGCCCTTGTTGCGGTCGTCGCGTTCATGGTTGGACGGACGGGGACACCGGGAGATGGTCAAAGCGGGACACCGGGCATCATGACCGCCTCGGTGGCTAAGCAGATCGCCACTTTCGTCCAGGGCGAGCACGACCGCTGCGCCGAGATGCCCGCGCTTGACAGCCCGAAGTTCAGTGTGCATCAGGTCACTGATATTCCTGCCCAATACAAGTCGCTCATGGGGCAGTCGGTCACGCTCGCAAGCGTGCTCAAGGCTGACCACAACGGCCTGACATTCGTTGACGCGGGCGCGTGCAGCCTCCCGACCGGGGTCGCGATGCACATCCGTTTCAAGACCGACGATCCCAATGACGGGTTCGTGAGCCTCTGGGTCCAGCCTGATGATGACCAGATGGACCTCCAAGAGGGCATCACCTACACCTGTGGCGAGAGTTGCGATTGCGTCCGCTTCTGGCGGGCTGAGGGCGTGCGATATGTGCTCGTCTCGCCCAATGTCCAGACTGCCCCCATCGCCGGGCAGGCCCTGAACTGCCCCGAGATGCGTACCCCGTTCGAGTAAGACATCCCAGAAAAACACGCCTTGCACTCCCCCCAGAGGTTCTCCTGCGTATGAACTTGCATTCCGTCTGGTGTGTCAAACTCCACGGCTCTTCGACTTCTCGACGAACCAACTACCGATTCTCTGCGTCATACTTGCTGGGGTGCCGATACAGTCAGTCTGGAGGTTCGCCATGCACGCGCACACAGTCCGATATCACGCCGTTCTGAGTCTCTTCCTGCTTTCGGGGTTGGTGCCACTCTCCCATGCCCAGAATGCCCTCGGCGATGGACGAGCCCTCGAAAATCGGCTCCAGACCAGAGTGCCGGGTATCCCAAACTCTCCGACACGCTCGTTCTCAACCGAACTGGCCTGCCGCGAGTCCATCGTCTCGGGGACAGCCCCCTCCGGGCTCTCCTTCCGGGGTGATGCCCTCCCAAGCCGATTCGAGTTCCGAGGCGATCTGGGTGAGGATGCCCTCTTCGCCTTCCGGCGCGACAGCCTCTATGCCGGGCTTGCCGGGAGAGGCATCCGGGGGACCGACGCGCTGCAATACCAGTTCGCCCTGACGGTCGGTGGCCGGGTGCCCGCCTCGCTTGCCGGCCAGATTTCGTATGCCCGTACCGGCGACACCGAGCGCAGTGGCACGAACAACCAGGCCTTCTCTCGCGACCTCACCGGCCGCAACAACAGACTGCACTATGAGACCCAATCCGAGCAGATGCTCCCGGTGATCGAGACCGGCTCATCACTCGTCCAGCCGGTGCGTTCGATCTCGACCTATACCGCCAATCGTGGGCTCCAGCCGACACTGGTGGGCATCCTCCAAAACCGCATCACCCAGCAAACCGCCGGGCAAACCGCCTCGCCGTTGCTCGGCGTGCAGGTGGTGCCTGTGGATACACTGCGCAAGCAGAACACTATCCCAACCCATCAATCACCCACTCTTCCCAACACGACAGTCACTGGCGAAGACACGGCTGAACCCTCCAAAACCGCCTATGAACAGGTGCTCGATCGCTACCGCGAGTTGATGGAGCCAGAAGAGACTCCACTGCAAGCGGGTGCTCCTCCAGCCTGGGCAAATGATCTCGTCAGTATCCAGCGAGCACTCCGTGGGATTCCCATCCAGCCGCTCAACCCCGCCAAGCCCCTGCCGGGCACAGAGAGAGAGCCTCAGACAGCACCCGAGGCCACCATCGGCCGGGTCGAGGAGGGCCTGAACCCCTACGCCGAGCCCGAGCCTGTCGAAGTGATTCCCGAAGCACCCGCCTTTGACCTTGAGGTGCTCCGCAAGGTACGAGAAGCCGGAGGCATGACCCAGACACTCATCCCCGCAAAGCTGGCCAAACTCGACCACTACTCAGTCTTTATGCAAAAAGCACAGAACATGATCGCCAAGGAACGGTACTTTGACGCTGAAGAAATGTATATCAGCGCGATGACCACACGCCCCAGGGATGTCAACGCCGCGATCGGCAGGGCGCACGCCCAGATCGGTGCGGGGCTCATACTCTCCGCGGGGCTCAATATTCGTCAACTCATGGTAAGGCACCCCGAGGTCTCGGGCATGCGTTACGCCCCCAACCTGCTCCCCAGCGCTGCTCGACTCTACAAAGTCACACTGACGCTGCGCGACGGGCTCAGCAGCCTGTCCAGCGGTGCCGACTCGGGGCTGCTGCTCGCCTACCTGGGGTTCCAGCGCGGCATCGAAGAGGATATCCACACAGGACTCGACACCCTGGCAGAGCGAGGCGACGAGGCCGACCAGAGGCTCGTCGAAATGCTCCGTGTCGTCTGGCTGAACCCAGCAAGCGAAGCGACCGACGAAACCCCGGCTGGTGACGACTGACCGAAACCATGCACACACCAGCCCAAAGCATGAAACCCGACCAACACGCGAACCCCCACGAGGACACTACCGCCCCCCCCACCGCGAATCCAAACGACCCTGCCAACAGGTTGACGCTCCGGGGCTTCCTCACCGATGGCTCGCTCGCCCGGCTCTGCGCCGAACTCAGCGCAACCACCGGGACCCCCATCGAGGTTCACGATGAGCACGATCGGCTCGTCACCGCAACACCCAACGGGTGGCGGATCGGTGAGGAAGACGATGGACTCCCGCACTCGGCCCGAGAAGTCCTCGTGCCTCTGGTCGTCGGTGATTCTCAGATCGGGAGCCTCGTCGCCGGGCCGGGTGGTCAGTCGCTCAAACGCCTGCTCACGCTCATCTCACAAACCACGGTCGAGTGGTGTCACGGCTTTCTGGAGTTGCGACATGCTGTTGATGAACTCGGTGTCCTCATCGAGCTCTCGTCGCTGCTGGTGGGCACCGACGACCACTCGCGCATGGTCGAGGAATCGCTTGATTCGGCGCTGCGGGTTCTTAACCTCGATGCCGGTTCCGTTGTCATGCTCCATGAAGATGCCGACGGCATTGTCTCTGAAGACGAGCGCGACCTCCGGCTCCAGGTTGCACACGGGCTCAGTACCGCGTGGCTCAACAACCCCCAAGCCCTCAGTCAAGGGCGCGTGTTTGACCGACTCGCCCTCTCTGGTGAGGTCGTCTCGATCGAGGACCTTCTCCAAGACGACCGCGTCCGCAACGACACGCAGGTGCGCAGCGAGCGCGTCCATGGGTTTATGTCAACGGGGCTGGTCTTTCGAGGCAGACCAATCGGGGTCATGCGGGTCTACTCGCGCACACCCCGCGTCTTCAGCGAGCTTGACAAACGACTCCTGCGCTCCATCGCCCAGCAGGCGGCGGCTGCCGTGCAACAGTCAAGACTCATCCGCGACCGTAGACGGGATGTCGAGATGGAACGCCACGTCCGCCTGGCTGCTGATGTCCAGCAGAGGATGCTCCCCCGACAACTCCCAGACGACCCCCGCATCGAGACAACCGCACACTATCAGCCCAGTTTCGATCTTGGCGGCGACTTCTACGACCTCTTCAACATTGAAGGCAAGCTCGCAATCGCTGTCGGTGATGTCGTGGGCAAAGGAGCGCCAGCCGCGATGCTTATGTCACTGGTCCGCACGAGCTTCCGCGCCCACGCCGAGCGAGGGCTCCCGCCTCAAGAGGTGCTCGCGCTGGTCAACCGCGACCTCTGCCGAGACTCGCTCGAGAGTGAGTTTGCGACCATGTGGTTTGGCCTGCTCGACCCCGAGACGGGCACGCTCGACTGGTCGACAGCTGGGCACGAGCCGCCGTTGATCGTCCGCGAGAATGGTCGATGCGAAGAGCTTGCGATCGGTGGCCTGGTCGTCGGGATCAACTCTGACGCGATCTATACCCTTGAACGCGACGAGCTTGCCCCCGGCGAATCGCTCATCGTCTATACCGATGGTGTGACGGATGTCATGAGCTTTGAGGCCCAACGCTTCGGCAAAGACCGCCTGCGGACACTGGTCGCCCACCTCCGTGAGCAGGGGCACGCCGACTCGGCCCACGAGGTGCTCGGGAGCATCCTCCGTGAGCTTCGCCAGTTTGGTGGTCTGACCGTTCGGCCTGACGACACGACCCTCGTCGTCGTGCGGCGGCAAAAGGTGGCACGGCTCTCCGAGCCGTGAGTCGGATGCCTTGGGCATATTCCGCACGGCTCGGAGAGCCATACTGCCAGCAGAGAGCCGGCCGGGGCGACCGGGGCTCGCCAGCCGATGCCGAGAGTTTTTGCTTGAAGCTCCGGTACTCTTGTGGTAGACTGCCAGCCCATGCTGTCCCGGGGATCGGCTTCTTCGGACGGTGGGAGAGAGAGTCGATTCAGGAAGAGGAGTATCACCATGTTGTCACTGTTCTCGGGAATGCGGATATTTGGGCAGGATCGTTGTCTCGTACGGAGCCGGGGGGTGCCGGCGTGTCCGCCATTCGTGGGCCACCTCACCAAAGCCACAGCCCTCCTCTTCACCCTCACCCTCTTTGCTTTCTCAACCCCCCAAGCCAAAGCCGCTGGCGTACCCTGCACCCCAACATTCCTCGGCTCATACAACACGCCGGGCGCTGCCAATGGTGTCACGGTTGTTGGCACAACGGCCTATGTCGCAGACGGCAACTCTGGCCTCCAGATCATTGACATCAGCAATCCAGCAACACCCACATTCCTCGGCTCATACGACACGCCGGGCTATGCTTGGGGCGTGACGGTTGTCGGTACCACCGCCTATGTCGCAGACGATTGGTTTGGCCTCCAGATCATTGACATCAGCGATCCAGCAACCCCCGCATTGCTCGGCTCATACAACACGCCGAACGGGGCTCGTGGCGTGATGGTTGTCGGTACCACCGCCTATGTCACAGACGGCGGTTCTGGCCTCCAGATCATTGACATCAGCAATCCGGCAACACCCACATTCCTCGGCTCATACGACACGCCGGGCTATGCACATGGCGTGACGGTTGTCGGCACCACCGCCTATATCGCAGACATCTTCTCTGGTCTCCAGATCATCGACATCAGCAATCCAGCAGCACCCACATTCCTCGGCTCATACAACACGCCGGACTTGGCTTGGGGCGTGACGGTTGTCGGCACCACGGCCTATGTCGCAGACTGGGACTCTGGCCTCCAGATCATCGACATCAGCAATCCAGCAGCACCCACATTCCTCGGCTCATACAACACGCCGGGCGAGGCTCGTGGCGTGACGGTCGTCGGCACCACCGCCTATGTCGCAGACCAACTCTATGGTGGCCTCCAGATCATCAACATCAGCAATCCAGCAGCACCCACATTCCTCGGCTCATACAGCACGCCAGGTGCCGCTCTTGGCGTAACGGTTGTGGGCACCACGACGGCCTATGTCGCAGACCGCTTCTCTGGCCTCCAGATCATCGACATCTCCGACTGCCCCCTTTGCCCCGCCGACCTCAACGGCGATGGCGTCGTCAACACCCAGGATTTCCTCGCCTTCCTCGGCGCGTGGTCGGCTGGCGACCCCCTCGCCGACTGGAACGATGACGGCGACATCAACACGCTCGACTTCCTCGCCTATCTCACCGACTGGAGTGCAGGCTGCTCGTGAGCGGGTGCTCCGGGTAGCTCGTCCCTCCGGGACGAGCTTCGAGAGATCGAGGGGGTGAGTAGGTTCCCAGGAAGGGAGTGCGTGAGCCTTTGGTCTGCTGGCGAAAGCTCATGCTTGCGCATTGAGCCTCTTTGCCGGGTGTCATCGTCTCGGACCCCCACACAGCACAGAGAACTGTGCCGCCTTTCTCCCGGAGTTTGCAAGGCCGGGGTTCTGTTTGGCCGATTCCTACACTCCTGCGGTGGCTGCGCGCTTCCGGAGATGGAGACTGGCGTGATCTGGGAAACCTGGTACACACTCGGGGTTGTCGGGATGCTCATTGTGGCACTGGTCTCCAACCGCGTCGGGACCGACACGGCCATGCTCGGGGCCCTCACGCTCCTCATGGTCGCGGGCATCATCGAGCCGGCCAAGGCTGTCATGGGCTTTGCCGACCCGGCTGTCCTGACGATCGCGGCTCTCTTTGTCATCGCCTGCGGCCTTTCGGAGACAGGGGCCACCTCGGCCCTGGCCCAAAAACTCCTCGGCAGGCCCAAGGGGGGGATCAGCGCTCGGTTCCGCCTCATGATCCCCGTGGCTGTCATGTCGGCCTTTATGAATAACACCCCGATCGTGGTGATGTACCTGCCCATTGTCAGCGACTGGGCACGCAAGCTCCGTATCAGTCCCAGCCGACTCTTTATGCCCCTCTCCTTTGCCGCGATCATGGGCGGCTCCTGTACCCTCATCGGCACGAGCACCAACCTCGCGGTCAACCAGCTCTACCTCAGCTACTTTGCTGACAACACGACATATCTCAGCGAAACCTTCGGCCTGACAAGCCCCTCGACGGCCAAGCAGTTCTGGTGGATCGCGGTCATCGGCCTCCCCATGACCATCGTCGGCATCATCTTCGTGGCAGTCGGATCCAAGTGGCTCCTGCCTCAGCGGGTTGCCCCCGATACCGGAGAGATCGAACGACGGCGGTACACCGTCGAGATGCTCGTCGAAAAAGGCACCCCGATCGTCGGCAAAACGATCGAACAGGCCGGGCTCCGCCACCTGCCGGGGCTCTTTCTTTCCGAGATCGAACGCGAGGGCAACCTGTTGCGGGCGGTCGGGCCCGAGACCATCCTCGAAGCCGACGATCGGCTCATCTTTGTCGGTGTGGTCGATTCGGTCGCCGATTTGCTCAAAATCCGAGGGCTCGTCCCCGCGACCGATCAGGTGAAAAAGGTGGAAACCGACCGACACGCCCGCACGCTGGTCGAAGCGGTCGTGAGCCACGAGTCCCCCCTGGTCAGACGAAATATCCGCGAAAGCCAGTTCCGTACACGGTACAACGCAGCGATCATCGCGGTGCATCGTGGCGGGGAGCGCGTCGAAGGCAAGATCGGTGATATCGTGCTCCAGCCGGGCGACACCCTGCTCCTCTCGACCCACGCCAGCTTTATCGAAACCTATCACAACAGCGACCACTTCTACCTGATCTCCGGCGTCGAGGGTGCCCGCGAGGTCTTCCACGAGCGGGCCGGGCTGGCACTGGGCATCATGGCGCTCCTGATCCTTCTGATGACCATGCCCACGGGCCGTCTGTTTGGCGCGCTCAATACACGCTTCGGGCTCGACCTGCCGGCCGGGGGGATCGCCCCGCTGACAGCCGCTTTTCTTTGTGCCACCCTGATGGTCTGGACCCGATGCTGCACGGGGACGCTCGCTCGGCGGAGCATCAGTTGGCAGGTGATTCTCGTGATCGGGGCGGCGATCGGGATCGGCAAGGCGATGTATGAAAGCGGGGCTGCCGGTGCGATCGCCGAGGTGATTTTCTCTGCCACCGGCAACATGGGGCCGCACGGGTTGCTCTTCATCTTCAGCCTGCTCACCGCGGTCTTCTGCCAGCTTGTCACCAACAAGGGTGCTGCTGTGCTGCTCTTCCCTGTCGCGATGGCCTTGGCTGCCGAAACTAATGGTGGGCTGGGCGTCAATCCCGAGCCCTTTGTCATCACGCTCACAGCCACCGCGGCCGGCAACTATCTGACCCCCGTCGGATGCGTGATCAACCTCATGGTCTATGGCCCCGGGGGCTACCGGTTCACCGACTACCTCCGTCTCGGCCTGCCACTGACGCTCATGGTCGCTGGTCTTTCCGCCTGGCTCGCCCCGATGGCCTTCCCCTTCCACCCTGGCACATGACTCCTGTATGCCGACACTGAGCGTGCGAAGTGTCGGATCTCTCCGTACATCCGCCATCCCCCCATCCGACGCTTCGCACGCTCAGCATCGGCGTCCGGGGTATATTCGCGCTGATGCCAACTTCACCTACGATCCCAGATTCCTGACGCGAGCCACTGTCACGAACCGAACACCATGCACACCCGAGCCGATACAACTACACTGCCAACAGTCAGCACACGCAAGGTCCGGGTAACTTGGGGAAGGATGTCACCGCTGTGAAGATTCTCGTGACGGGTGGTTCTGGGTTCATCGGCTCCTACTTTGTCGAGCTGCTCGCCGAGCAGGGGCACGAGCTGGTCATCCTCGACCTCATCGCCCCGCCCGACTGGTACCCCGCCCATACCTACTGCCGAGGCGACATCCGCGACCCGGCCGCTGTCCATCGGGCGATGGATGGCTGCGAGCGCGTCGTCCACCTGGCCGCAGCCCACCACGACTTCGGCATCGAACACGACACCTACTACGCCGTCAACGAGCAGGGCAGCCAAGTCATGTGCGATGCGATGGATGACCTCGGCGTCTGCGACATCACCTTCTTCTCCACCGTCGCCGTCTATGGCGACGCCCCCGAGCCCCACCACGAAGAGGCCCCGACCAAACCCAACTCCCCCTATGGTGGGAGCAAGCTCAAGGGTGAAGCCGTCTTCCGCGCATGGACCGACAAAGGCGAGGGCCGCCGATGCCTGGTCATCCGCCCGACTGTCACCTTCGGCGTGCGCAACTTTGCGAACATGTACTCGCTCATCCGCCAGATCGCCAGCGGCAAGTACCTCGAATTCGGCCCGGGGGTCAACATCAAGAGCCTCAGCTATGTCGAGAACATCGTCGATGCAACGCTCTTCTTGCTGGGTAAATCCGAGGGCGAGCTGCAACCCTTCGAGATTTTCAACTACATCGACAAACCCGACCTGACCAGCAAACAAATCTCGCACGCGGTCTTCGAGTCGCTGGGCAAAAAGCCGCCCGGCCTTGTGCTGCCGTTGTGGGTGGGGCTGGTGCTGGCGCTGCCCTTTGATATCGTGATCGCGCTGACGGGCAAGAACCTGCCGATCTCCGGCGCGAGGCTCAAGAAACTGTTTCACACGCAGACCAAGTTCGAGGCGGACAAACTTGCCGCCGCCGGCTACGCGCCGAAAGTGCCGCTCGCCGAAGGCATCGACCGCATGGTCAAGTGGTATCTCGCCGAGGGCGGCAAACAGACCGCCGATTGGCACCAGCCGCCGAGGGATGTGGTGGTTGTCGAGGAAGCCATCTAACGCGCCCCGAGCGCAAGCTCGGGATCAAGAATCAGCAACCGCCCCCTCCACCAACCCCCCCACCGTCACCCACTTGAAATCTCGCAACAGGCTCGCAAACCGGGCATCGCACCTGCCGAGGTTGTTGTAATGCCGAAAGGCGTGGCTGCGCTTGAGCCCCTGCATCCGAGGTTGCCCGGGATCGACCTCCCACGGGTGGATATAAAACACATACGGCCCGCCCGCCCGCAAGATCTTCGCCACGCCCCGCTTGAAGATCGGATACGGAATCAGCCGGAAGTACCCACCCCCGCCCCAAGGCACGCCCCGCGAGCCGAGTTGCAGCGTCGAAACGCAGACCTCCTTGAACCCCTCACGAATCTCGACAATCGGCGTGCCCGCATCCATGCCAGAGAGCTTGCCGTAGCGGTCGTGGGCGACGGTCGGAAACGCCGAGCTGTCGTAGGTGAATCCCTCTTCTTGCAGGATGTCGATCGCCCAATCGGTGATGGAAAAACTCGGGGCACGATATCCCCGGATGTGCGCTCCGGTCAGGTCTTCGACGAGCCCCTTGGCCCGCCGAATATCCTCGCGGAACTCTTCATGCGAGAGGTTGTAGATCAGATCGTGCCCATAGCCGTGGCTTGCGATCTCGTGCCCGGCATCGGCGATCCGCTTGATAAGCCCCGGGCACTTGTCCGCCACCCAACCTAATATAAAGCAAGTACAGGTCACGCCGCGATCAGCCATGAGTTCGAGCATCCGGTCGGTGTTCCGCTCGACCCGCAGCTCGCACTCATCCCACGAATCCCGCGCAACCACCGCCCGCAGGTTCTCGACCTGGAACCAGTCCTCGACATCGATCGACATCGCAGCCAGAGCACCCGACGGATTCGCAGCGGTTGTTTTCACCATAACACACACTCTACAGCATCCGGTGCCCGCGCCTGCGAAACTCCCTCACATCCTTTGCCTTGGGAAAGCTGAAATACTTCTTCCCCGTCATATCCAAAGGCGGTGCTTCGACCTCGCCCTCGGCAAACCGCTCAAGCACCTCGATCATCAGCCGGGCGCTCTCCCGCTTGGTCCCGACGATCACCCGGTCGAGGCTGTCGTACTCGCGGAGCGGGAACTCCCGTGTCTGGATAATCCCCCCCGCATCGAGTTTCTCAGCCATCTCATGCACCGTGAGCGTTGCGACCGACTCGCCATGCAGCAGTTGCCAGAAGTTCGGCATCATCCCCCGATAGATCGGCAGCCTCCCGCAATGGATGTTAATACACCGTCGCTTGGCTGCACCGAGAATCCCTTTCTTAAATATCTCCGGAGCCGCGACCGAAACAATAACATCCGGCTGCAACTCGTCCCGCACCCGCGCGACATACTCCTCGTCATTGACAGACCCCGTCTCGACCATCGGCACACCCGCCTCCCGGGCGAGCTTTCCGATGTTATATCCCCGCAGCTTGACGCCCACAAACCGGAAGCACAGCCGCACAAAGTCGATCGGGCCATAGAACCCGAGCATGCGCCGTGCGGTCTTCCAGATCGGCTCGTGGAACGCCTCGCTGATCGTGATACCGATCAACTCGACCTGGTCTTGCGGACATTCAGCAAAAAACACCTCGAAAAACTTCACCACATAGAGCGGATCGTCTTCGGTAATCAGCAAGACACGCAACTTGTCCTGACCTTCGATCACGCCGCATCTCCCGGCTTTGATTCTTCACTCGTCAGATCTCCCTCTCCGCCGTTCTGCGCTGCTGCTGCCGCCCTGACATTCCGTGGGTCCGCAAGCTCGAACACATCGCCATACGCCTTTGCTGCGACCGTCCGCGTGTACCGCTCCTCGAACCGCTTTCGACAGTTTCGGCCCTGCCTGGCCGCGAGCTCAGGGTCGGCCATCAAGCCGCGGATGCCCGCCACCAGCGTGTCGGCATCACCAAGCTCTGCCCACACGCCCATGTCATAGTTCTCCAATATCTCGCGCAGCTCCGATTCCTTCTCAGACAACGCCAGGATCGGCTTGCCCACAGCAAGCGACGAATACAACTTGCTCGGGTAGCTGATCCCCTCGATCCCCTTGGCGATCGTCACTAGCGACGCATCACACGAGTTGAGCGAGTCGTTGAGCCGCTCGAACGGCTGGTAGGGCAGCATGATCGTGTTCGTCAAGCCCCGCTTCTTGATCTCGTCTGCAATCCACCCCTTGCGCCCGCCCGAGCCTACAAACACCAGCTTGAAGTTCTCATCCTTGAGCTGCTCAGCTGCCTCCATGATCGTCTCGAACTCATAGTACAAGCCGAGGTTCCCTGAATAGAGCACCGTAAATGGCTCAAGCAGCCCGTGCTCTTTGGCGCATTCACACTCTGCCTTGGGCATCGGCACCAGCTTGTCCTCGTCGGCCCAGTTGGGGATGACATGGATCCGCGAATCTTCGAGCCCATAGGTGTCAGCGACCAGCTTCTTTGCTGCCTTGCAAAGCACGATGTTCTGGCTAGCCCGCCCGTATGCCAACCTATTAAGCGCATGCCAGACCCTCGCCACAAAGCCGTCCTTTTTGATCGTCCCCACCCAGATCGCAAGCTGCGGATACGCATCATGCAACAGCTTGACATAGGTATGCCTGCGGAAGATCGAGACGAACCCCCCGATCGCGCCCAGGAAGGGCGGGTTGGTCGTGTACAAATACACCACATCGTGCCGACTGGTGAGCAGCATCCGCAGCGCAAGCTGGCCAAAGAAACTGAAATAGTTGCACGCCCGCCCCAGAAGGTTGTCCTTGCTGAACCGCGTCGTCCACATGCGGTGGACACGCACGCCGTCGTGAACCTCTTTCCGCGGCGCTGGCTGCCAACTCTCGCGGGGGCCATAGCTCGGGCGGCAAGTAATCACACTCACATCCCACCCCTGACTCGCAAGCTCTGCTGCCAGCTCGTGCAAGAGGTGACCCGTCGAGGCGACATCGGGCACATAATACTGGTTCAAGATCACCAGCCTCGGCTTGGAATAGTTTCGCGTGGGGCTCACCAGTCGTGACTCCGTTCATACCCGAACTCGATCAAAAAATCCCCAAGCACTCGCCGATACGCCCCGGTGATCTCCGGCGTGAAGTGATTCTTCCAGTCCCCCGCTTCCCCTTTCCGCTGAAAGCTCGATCCACTCTCCTGCCCGCGCTCTCGTCCACCGCTCATCGCCTTGAAACTGTTCCGCTCTGCGATCTGCCGAAGCTCATCCTCATCCCCCGGCAACTCAAACAGCGCCGCCATCTGCCGCAAACACCCGAGGTCGTCTGCGAGTAGGTCTTCATACCGAAAGACCAGACTCCGTTCCGGGTCACGATTGGCCTGCCAACTCTGCACCCACGCGACATATCCCGGCAGCGTGCGCGCAGCAAAGGCGATCAACCCCTCCTGCACGCTCTTGCCGTGGTAGTACTGATATTCAGGGTGCCACGGCGTGTTGCACACATAAAAATAGTTGCTCACCGCCACATCCCGCAGGTCGCGGAAAAGCACGACATACCGCACCCCCGCCCGCTCCAATACCTCGGCGTTATGCGCCGAGCCGTGGCAGTGCATCTTCGTCAGCACCAGCATGTCCTTGAATCGGCCGAACATATCCTCAGGCAACTCAAAGTCGTGGCTCCCCCCCGTCGCCAACTCATGGGCGGCCACCTCAGGGATCAGCATCTCGTGAAACCCCGGGAAGCTCGAAAGCATCTTCTCGACCCAGGTTGTGCCGCTTTTGGGGAGCCCCGCGACAAAGAGCACCTTCTGCGGATACCGATTGCCATAGACCCGAAACCCCTCCCGGCAGGCGCGGGCCTGGGCGCGGGCCCGCGTCCCGACAGCCATGCGCTTGGCGAGCCTCGCCCCAGCCGGGGGCAGACACCGCCGGGTCAGATTCTCGAGCGTCCGGGTCAGGCTCATCGCAATACTCGCCAAAGCCGCTGCCAATCAATACCACAAGCCGGAGCATACGCCCCGACCATGCCGATACACATGCCATCCATCGGCTGTTCACCCGAACCGCCCCACAGCCAATCCGGTAGAGACCACACACCAGGCAACAAGCCCCACCACGATGAGAGAAACCCCCACCAACACCCCCACCAATACACCCCCCCCGCCAGCCCGGCGGTCAGTCTGGACTCGCCGTGAAAAACTCATCCGCCTCGCCTGGACCCTCCTTGCCAAACCAATCTGGGTGGTTTTGCCCAGTCAGCGCTCCCGCCTCCTCCGGCTCTTCGGGGGCAAGGTCGGTAAAAACTGCGCGTTCGCTGCCTCGGTCGAGATCACCATCCCCTGGCATGTCCGCTGTGGCGACAATGTCCGTGTCGGGGAACGGGTCATCCTCTATGGCCTCGGCCCCATTACCATCGGGGACAACACCTGCATCGACTAC
>JAJRZG010000183.1 GCA_024275365.1 Planctomycetota bacterium
GATGTCCGGCGCAATCGCAGAAAATACCCCAGTGGGGCGGGCGTCTCGCCCACCACGAGAGGTACTCGCAGACACCCCCGATTCCACCTCCTCCTGCGGCTGTTCCGATGGCGGCTGTTGCGGCCCCGTCACCCTCTCCCCCGATCAGGTCGCCCAGGCTGTCGGCTATGCGAGTGACGACCTCGAACATCTGCCCGAGGGGGCCAACATGGGCCTCTCCTGCGGCAACCCGACCGCCCTCGCTGCACTCAAGCCCGGCGAGACCCTCCTCGACCTCGGTTCCGGGGGCGGGTTCGACTGCTTCATCGCTGGGCCCCGCGTCGGCCCCACCGGTCGAGCCATCGGTATCGACATGACCCCCGACATGCTCACCAAGGCCCGCAAAAACCTCGACACCTATCGCACACGCTCCGGCCTCGAGAATGTCGAGTTCCGTCTCGGCGAGATCGAGAACCTCCCCGTCGCCGACAACGCTGTCGATGTCGTCATCTCCAACTGCGTGCTCAACCTCTCGCCCGACAAACTCCGCGTCTGGCACGAGATCGCCCGTGTTCTCAAGCCCGGCGGCCGTGCTGCCATCTCCGATCTCGCCCTCCTCCAGCCCCTCCCTGACGCCGTCCGCCAGGACCTCGAGAGCCTCATCGGCTGCATCGCCGGAGCCGATCTTCTCGAAGACATCGAGCGGGATATCCGAGCCGCCGGGCTGACCGACATCACGCTCGTCACCAAGCCCGGCTATGTTGCCGCCATGACCGACAGCCACGACCCGCTCTACCGTAAAATCCAGGACGCCCTCCCCGCAGGCACGACCGCTGCCGACTTTGTGACCAGCGTCGAGATCACCGCACACAAACCCGGGTGATATCGGTTCCGGGAATCTCATACCTCCGAGCCCCGGACTTCAGTCCGGGTGTTACCCGCCAGTTCAGAATACCCTCGACTGAAGTCGGGGGCTCTGAGTTCGCGATCACCAAGGCACCCCCTTCCCCTACACTCCCCGCATGGCGCACAAAAAACCCTACTCCATCACGACCCCCATTTACTATGTCAATGACCGGCCCCACATCGGCCACTGCTACACCACCGTCGTCGCCGATGTCGCAGCACGCTTTGCCCGGCTGCTGGGGCGCGACACCTTCTTCCTGACAGGCACCGACGAGCACGCTGAAAAAGTCGTGAAGACGGCGATCGAGCGAGGCCACACACCCCAGGAGTGGGCCGATATCAATGCTGCCGAGTTTGTCAAGGCGTTCAAGCTCATGTCGATCGACTACGACGACTTCATGCGCACAAGCGAGGACCGCCACAAGGGCCGCGCGAGCAGCTACATCAAGGCCCTCATGGACTCCCGCGACATCTACCTCGGCGACTACAAAGGCTGGTACGACCCCTCACAAGAGGAGTACCTCACCGAAACTGTCGCCAAGGAGCACGACTACACAAGCCCTGTCACCGGCAAACCCCTCGAAGAGCGCAGCGAAAAAAACTACTTCTTCCGGCTGAGCAAGTATGAAGATCGACTCCACGCCGCGATCGACAAGGGGGTCAAGGGCGAGCCGGGCGGCTACCGCATCCTCCCAGACGCCCGCAAAAACGAAGTCCTCGGCCGCCTCAAGCAGGGGCTCAACGATGTCCCGGTCAGCCGGGCGGTCAAAGAGGATGATGCCGACTGGGGCATCCTGATGCCGGGCGATCCGACGCACCGGGTCTATGTCTGGATCGAGGCGTTGTGCAACTATCTGACGGCCGTCGACAACACCACCGAGCCGAACACCACCGAGACCGAAGGGGATCGCAGCAAGTATTGGCCGGCCTCGGTGCATGTGATGGCCAAAGACATCCTCTGGTTCCACGCGGTCATCTGGCCAGCGATGCTCATGGCGCTGGGCAGGCCGTTGCCGGGGGTCGTCTACGCCCACGCCTACTTCGTGGCCGAGGGGGTGAAGATGAGCAAGAGCCTCGGCAACTTCATCGAGATCGACCAGCTCGAGGCGTACGCCAACTGGGTGGTCGAGGCGGAGCGCAAGCAGGCCGACAAGGAGGGCCGCGAGCCGAGGCCGATGGGGATTGATCCTGTGCGGTGGTATCTGGCGACGCAGGGGCCGTTGGGTGCGAATGATGCCGACTTTGCGCACACCAAGTTTGTGGAGGTGTACAACGCCGACCTCGCCAACGGCATCGGCAACTGCGCGAGCCGTGTGGGGAATATGATTGAGAAGTATTTTGGGGGGGAAGTGCCCGATTACTCTGGTACTGAACAAGTGTCCACTCCTCAGAAGGTATGCACCGGAATCACTAACGATGTTCTCGAAGGATTCGAGCGATTTGATCTGGGTATCTGCACACAGATCGGTGTCATGCTTGTGAATGCCGTTGACGGGTACATCAACGAGACACGACCGTTCTCACTTGCCAAACAAATCGACGACACCAGAGTGCGCGAGGAACTGAGTTCGGTTCTCTACAACTGTGCCGAAGCCGTTCGCATCGCTTCTCTTCTTCTCTACCCCGTCCTCCCCAACAAGATGGCCGAACTCTGGCGGCACTGGCACTGCTCGCCGCTGCACGATCCGGACGATCCGAACTCGGGGTTCAAGGCCCCGCTTGCCGAGCTTGCCCAGTGGGGGGGTGAGTACTCCCTCAAGCCCGGCCAGAAGATCGACAAGGGTGCGGCCCTCTTTATGCGCGCGAGCGCTGAGGAAACGCCACCTGGCATGTGAAGTCTCTGCGGCAGTACTCCATGGTTTTTTGGAATCGATTTGGGAGCCTGGAGTCCTGTCTGTTTCGGGGAGACGGGTAATACGGAACACGCTTGAAACTCGTGGCGAGGAGGAGGAGGGGACGAAGTGCCCGGGGGCACGAGTTTCAAGCGGGTTTCGTATACGGCGAGTGCAGCGGATTCGATCATCAGTTACACTTGCGTCTGATGAGTTGGGCATACTACTCTGATGGAACGGCGTCCCTTTCCCTGTGTGGGGCACCTGAACAAGGACCGATGATTGGAGGGCCGGGCAATGGGCAAGTGGACACTCAACCGTGTGATGAGTCGATTCAGCGAGCTGCGGAAAGCGGATCGTATCGGGACAAATTTTTATGTCACCTTCCACCTCGAATACAAACCATCGAGGGTTGGTCGGTTTGAGGAGACTCCGAAGCTCGACTGGAGCGAGCAGATCACGATGATTGAGCACCATGACGGGAAGTGGTGGAACTTTAGTGCGAACATGTACGCGCACAACCCCACTTCACAGACCCTCTTGGCGTGGCCTCGCCGATATATCGCGGCGTATGACGCTGCTGGCGGGGTGAACTCGCTGCGCTACGGCTCTTCAAAGCTGTTCGATACCAAGAACCGCCCCGTCACGGTGGCAATGCTTGGGCGGGGCAAGGTCAACAACGGGGACAAGGCGAATGCTGTCCGCTCGTACCTCAAGAGTCACGGCGGGCGCCTCGTTATTGAGATTCACGACACCCCGGCCATCATCTTTAAGCCGGGCAAGCACAAAGAACGGCTGCTGCGGTTTAACTGCGGGCTTGTCGGGCTTCCCCTGCGGGCCCGGGGTGAACAGTACCTCAATGTCAACAGCCTCACTGCGGGTCGGCCCCCGATCATCACGGCACGGTTCACTCCTGGTTCACAGGGCGCAATCAATATTGGCTCGCTCCAAAGGGCACAACCCCCTGCGATGGTTTCCATGCCACGCAACGGTGTGCTTACAGCAGGTGAGTACGCGTAGTTCTTTGCCGGGTATGGGGGGTTTGTCAGCACCCGGCGTTCCAGAGGTTGAGAAACTCGCCGACATCCCGTGTGTCTACAGAGCCGTCACGGTTGATGTCGGTTGCGATGTCGCCGAGCAGCCAGAGGTTGAGGAACGCGGCGACATCGGATGAGTCGGCGTCGCCGTCAGCGTCGAAATCTGCGGGGCACCGCTCGCAGCCGAAGCGGGCGAAGCCGTCGGAGGGGAGGTCGTCGATGTGTGAGAAGGAGCCCTTGGACCCGACCACATACACCGACTCGCTGCCGTCCACCGAGCTCATACCCAGAGCGCTGATACCGCCATCAAAGTCTCCGGGCAGGATCGACCATCTGTCGCCATAGCTAATGGCCACACGCACGGGACCCCCTCCGCCATTGTGACCCGAGACAAGGAACACTGGTCCGTTCTCTGTTTCGATATGTTTCCAGTCGTACGGTTTAAAGGGGAAATCAGCAAGACCATCGCGCCACTCGATACCGTCCCATACAGCCCAGTCAGATGAGAAATCGTTGTCACCTGATCCCTCGATCATGCCCCTTGCGTACAGGCGGGGTTGACCTTGGATCACCATCGAGGCCAAACTCGATATGTGAGCTGGTTCATCTTCATAGTGCCTGAGACCCTCGCCAACCTGAGTCCAATGCTCGCCGTCCCACTTGGCGACCGCCATCGCCTCGACTCCACCGATCTGGTTGAAGAAACCGCCCGCGTAGAGCGCCGGCCCTGTGCCGTCGTCATACTCAATAAGCGAGAAGATTCGGAAATAATCGCCGCGGAAGTTGGGGCTCCCGACTGCTTCCCACTGCCCGTCCCGCCACCGTGCGATGTCGAAAGTGTCACCCTCCCACAGGTGGAAAGTCCCAGCCGCGTACAGCGCTGGCCCGCTGCCATCATCGTGAATCGCTATTGAACTGACGAGTCCCTCAAACTCCCATGGATCGATCATCCCATGCCATGTCTGGCCGTCCCACTGCGCAAGTGGCTCGCGCATATTCTGTCCGAAGATATCCCAGCCGCCAGCAAAGATCCTTGGCCCATCACCAAGATCGCCGGCGCACATCTCACGCACCATATTGCGATTCTGGTCGTGCGGTGAACCCTCGAGCGGCAACCCCGCAGACACCCACGCCGACCCGGTCCACTCGACCACCCCCCCGACATCCTCGCCGCCAGCGAGCATGTGTCCGCCCACAAACAGCCGATTGCTCAGCAACGGACCAAGCTCCGGCCCGGTCGCCAGCAGCGTCCTCCCCCCCTGCACCCCAAACCCCGGGCGGAACCGGTCGTCCCATCCCTCCTCGCACTGTCCCCATGCCCCGGCTGAGAGCATCATCACCGCTGCTGCCAGTGCTGTCACGATCTGATTCGGTTGTGTGGTGTTCATCCGATAATACTCGGCTTGTTACCCCAAACATCACCAGAAAACCCGCAGTATCCATGGTTCGGGTTGTTCCTCTCTTCCTTGACCAGGGGTTTCATCCGCTCTTGATGGAGC
>JAJRZG010000184.1 GCA_024275365.1 Planctomycetota bacterium
CAGCTCCCCCCCCCAGATCGGCAGCCACGCCACCCGGACCACGCATGCGGCTACTCGCGTCGCTGCATCGAGGCAGACCGCCCCGACCTGGTGCCTGGGCCACCATCCGAGCGAGGTCTCGGGGCGATCAACCGCCCCCTCCGCCTCGACCGGGATCACCCGGGCCGTGTGTTCAAAAAGCCCCCACACCCGCTCGGCCCCCTCGGCAAGCCGCCGCCGAACGGGCTCGCTCCATATCCCCATCGCCAGTCCGATACTCCAGAGCCCCGCCGGCAACCCGAGCACCGGCTCCCGCAGCCACGCGACCCCCAACAGATGTCCTGTCACGACGACCCCGCAGGCCGCCAGGAGGAGCCCCCAGCCGGACATCCCGCCCGGCTGTCCCCCGAGTGCCCGACCACCGACCGAGTTGTAAGGTCCGTTCCGCGTGTGGTTGCTCATGCTGGACGGCTCATCGGCCTGTCGCTGTGGTCACCACAGCCGAGCCTCCCGAACCAACAGCCGGGATGATTCCAAAGGCCGCAGAACCCGCGCGGGCCGACCAGCCCGCGCAGCCAGCAACCAGACATGGCAGGCATCGTCTTGCCTCAATGCGTTCTGGACGCCGATGCTGAGCTTGCGAAGCGTCGGATTGGGATGGAGATCATCAGCGGGTATGCAATCCGGCACTTCGCCGAGCCATAGTGTCGGCGTCCGGGTGCGACATGCAAAGTCCGAGTACAGAGAACAAGACAAGCACAATGCGGGAGAAAGCCCCCCCTGTGGTGGTGCGGACTATCCGAAGATCGTCCTGGAGGGACGAAGTACCCAAGAACCGCCCCGGAGGGACGGATTACCCAAATACGAGCTACCGCCCGCTAAACCACGAGGCGATGGCATGGACGGTCGCCGCTCGGCCAATCACCCCGATCGACTCGGTCAGCGGGATCTCCTTGGGGCAGACCTGGACGCAGTTCTGGGCGTTGCCGCAGTCGGTGATCCCGCCCGGCCCCATAAGTGCATCGAGCCGATCGCCTTTGAGTTGTTTGCCGGTGCCGTGCATATTGAAGAGCCTTGCCTGGCTGATTGCTTGGGCCCCGATAAAGGCGGTCTCCCACTCATGCTCATTTTCGGCGATCAGGAACTGCGGGCACGCCTCCATGCAGCAGCCGCAGGTCATGCAGGTGCTGAGGATGTACCGCGTCGTCTGGCTATCGGCCGACTCTCGCGGCCCCGGGCCCAAAGCATAAGTCCCATCAATCGGTACCCACGCCTTGACCCGCTTGAGGTTGTCGAAAATCCGGGCGCGATCGACCCACAGGTCGCGGATGATCGGGAACTTGGTCATCGGTTCGAGCGAAACCGTGTCGCCCTCGCGGGGGGCGATGGTGTCGATGAGGGCCGAGCAACTCTGGCGGACCTTGCCGTTGATGACCATCGTGCAGGCGCCGCAGACCTCTTCGAGGCAGTTGGCATCCCAGACGACGGGTGTGGTGCGTGTGCCCTCGGTCGTGACCGGACGGGCGGCGATCTGCTGAAGGCAGGAGATGACATTGGCCCCACGCCCAACGGGGACGGCGAAGGTCTCCCACCGCGAGGGCTTGCCGGGGCCGTCACACCGCTTGATACGGAAGTTGATCGTGCGGTCGGCCTGCGCGGGGGCGTTGCCTGCGCTGCTGGTGGTCCCGTTCGCGGTTGCTGCTGTGCTTGCCGTCATGGGCAGACTCTCCTTCACTCACGCCCCCGCCGAGGCGGTTTCCGGCGTGGTGGTTTCGTTTTCATCGTCCTCGGTGACCTCGCCATAGGTCCGCGCTCGCGGCGCGACAAGATCGGCCTGCACCGGGATGTGTTCGATCCGGGCGTTGCCGGTGCCATGGTCAAACATCGCGTAGGTGTGCTTGTAGAACCGCTCGTCGTCGCGGTCGGGGTAGTCTGACCGGTAGTGCGCCCCGCGGCTCTCCTGCCGCAAGACCGCCCCCGAAACCATCGCCTCGGCAATGACCAGCATATCACCGAGCGATCGGGCATAGCTCAGCGCCTGGTTGGTCCAGGTCGCGCCGTCTGCGAGCTTGAGCCGTGTACACCTGTCGCGCAGCTCGGCGATCTTGCCCCGGCATTGTTCGAGGCGGGCTTCTTCTCGCACGACGGTCGCTGCGGCTGTCATCTCTTCGCCCATCTCGCGGCCGATGATGTAGGGGTTGGTCTCGTCGCTCGCTTCCCCCCCGGTCGCGGTCTCGAAGATTGCCTTGAGTTTGGCATCTTCTGCCGCGACCGCCTGCTCGAAGACCCCCGCCGAGATGGATTCTGCCGGTGCGGTCGAGGGCGTGCCGTTGTCGAGATAGTTCGCCACACTCACGCCGCTGAAGAGCCCGTCGAAGATGCAGCTGAGCAGCGCGTTGGCCCCGAGGCGGTTGGCCCCGTGGAAGGCGAAGTTGACCTCGCCAAAGGCGTACAACCCCTCGATGTTGGTCATCATGTTGGTCGGTGCCCCCAGCAGCATCCCGCGGCCGACCTCGGTATCGCACGCGGGCGTGGTGCCCGAGACATGCGCCGGCTGCGGCTCACTCGGGGCGTAGTTGCCACGGACATACTGCGTCCAGAGCCCGCCCATCGAGTAGTGGACACCGGGAAAGATTTTCATGGGTTCGTGCCGGGGGTCATCACCGACGAACTTCTCGTAGATCTCCATGATGCCGCCGAGCTTGCTGGTGAGGTAGTCGGGGTCCATATGAGTCAGATCGAGGTAGACCTGGTTCTCGCCGTTGATGCCCATGCCCTGGTTGACACAGATATCGAAGATCTCGCGGGTGGCGATATCGCGAGGGACGATGTTGCCATAGTCGGGGTATTTTTCTTCGAGGAAGTAGAGCCGCTCGGCTTCGGGGATTTGTGTCGCCGGTCGGGTGTCACCCTGCTTGCGTGGCACCCAGATACGGCCACCCTCGCCTCGCGCCGATTCGCTCATCAGGCGGAGCTTGTCAGCACCCGGAATCGCGGTCGGGTGGACCTGCGTCATCTCGGGGTTGGCATAAGCGACGCCCGCCTGATAGCAGCGAGAGAGGGCAGCCCCGGTGCAGATCACCGAGTTGGTGCTCTTGCCAAAGACCATGCCTGCGCCGCCGGTTGCCATGACGACCGCATCGCCCCGGAAGGCCCGGGTCTGCATCGTCCGGAGGTCTTGCGCGACGATACCCACACACCGGGGTTCATCCGTCAGCACCGGCGCGAGAAACTCCCACGACTCGTACTTGGTGACCTTGCCCTCGGCTTCGAGCTTGCGGACCTGCTCATCGAGGGCGTAGATAAGTTGCTGGCCTGTGGTGGCTCCGGAAAAGTGCGTTCGTTTGAAGAGCGACCCGCCGAAGAGCCGCAGGTCGCGGAACCCCTCGGCCGAGCGGTTGAAGGGGACGCCCATGCGGTCGAGCAGGTCGATGATCTTGGGCGCCCAGTTGGCCATCTCGAGGACGGGGTGCTGGTCGGCGAGGAAGTCCCCGCCGTAGATGGTTTCGTCGAAGTGCTCGTACTCGCTGTAGCCTTGTTGGCGGGCGACCTCATTGCAGGCGTTGATCCCGCCTTGTGCGCAGACCGAATGGGATCGCTTGACGGGAACGAGGCTGAAGAGGTCGATCGTGTGCCCGGCCTCGGCGATGCGGATACACGCCGCCAACCCCGCCAGCCCCCCACCGACCACGATCACGCGCTGTTGTGCCATCGTTTCTGCCTTCCCGTGCTTCGTGAGCCTGTGTCGGCTTGCGATTCGGATTCCCTGTTTCTCAACCGCCGGTTTCGGTCTCGTCGATCTCTTTCGCTGCCATCCCCGGCATGACCTCACTCGCCGGCTCGGGGGCGTGCTCTGCGCCCTGCAAGCCGAGTTCGACCGCCCGTGCGGCGTCATAGTCGAGCGTGGCAAAGCCGATCACCGAGGACCACGCAGCCAGCATGAGCCCTGCGCCGATCGCTGTACACACATGCCCCCAGCGTTTCTGGGCCTGCTCGGTTGTCGTAAGCCCCCAGGTGATCGCCGAGGTCCAGAGCCCGTTGGCCAAGTGGAAGACCAGGAGCGAGACGCCGACCATATAGAAAATTGCGACGATCATCCCGGCTGCGGTAAAGCCCTCGGCCGAGCCGCGGATTGCGGCTGCCATCGTCGAAGCGGCGTGTTCGCCCGTCCATTGTGTGCCGCCGGGGACGAGGAATGTCCACCCCCACCGGAGGGTGGCGACATGGTAAAAGATAAAGAGGAACCCGAAGTAGCCGCTGAGCCGTTGGAGGGCATAGCGCCGGTTGGCCTGGTAGGCGTATTGGGTGGTGTTGTTTTTGCCGCCGAGGGCGTAGGCGACCCCGAGCACGGCATGGAACCCGATCGGGAGCCAGAGCCCGAAGATTTCGATCAGCAGCAGCATGGGCATGCTGTGGATGAAGTTGACTTCGTGCTGGAATGTCCCCACGGCGGCGTCGGCCCCGGTGAGCCCGTCGTGCCCGGCGAGCCTGCCCCAGACGATCGAGGCATTCGTCGTCAGGTGGAACATCAGGAAGAGGCTGATCGGTGCAATGCCCGTGAGGGAGTGCAACCGACGGAGGAGGAAGTGATGACGCTCCAGGAAGCCATCTGTGTCGGCCACGAGTCACACCCTTCCGAAGGCGCGCCCGTGCGCACGCCTGTGGTTTTTTGAGTTTCCAACCGGTCGATTCACGATGAGCCGCCGGGCCATTTATACTGTAGTCGTCTATCCGAAAACAATCACTCTACATCTTCACCCAAGATTCGTTGGTGGCGGCGATGCACTGATGCCCATCTCACCAGCCTGCGCCGGCGTGAGCTTCCCCTCCTTGATCGCCTGATCGATCGCTTTGCTCAACTCGACAAACTGCATCCGCAGTTCATAGAGAATCCCCGTCAAAATCTTGGTCTCTTCCTCAGTGAGGTTCCCCTGGGTCTTGTCCTCGATCACGCCGAGCATGTCGATGTGGGCTTTGGCCATTGGTGGTGAGACCATCGCTTTGCCCGTCTGCGGGTCGGGCACCGCACCCATATACATCAATGCCTGGCTTGCGAGCACCTGGACCAGGTCGGTAAACCCGATCGGCCCGCCTTGGGCAGCGTCAGCACCCCCTGGAGCCGGGGCTTCCCCCGTTGGGCTGACAGCCGCTTTGGCCTGCTGCTCCTGTTTGGCGTGTTCCTGCTCGGTGAGCTTGGCTTTCTCGGCTTGAGCCTGGGCCTTCCAATCATCATCAATAATTATCTTCGGCTGGTCGGCATCAGACATCGCGGCATTCCTTTCTGCTAGGCTTCCCGAGCATGGTAGACGATCAACACCAATCAGGTAGGCGGTTCCGGGCTGCCTCAGCAGCAGTTTCGATCCTTCTTGCAGCTGCGATTGCTGTCTTGCAGGGTTGCAGCTCTTCCCCTCTCCCCTCGTTCTCAGCTTCCCAGCATCTGAGTGCCGATGACTTTCGCCAGCCGGGGACTGACAGCTCGGGTGAACCGACCCCAATCTCTGCCTACATCCGTGAGCAACCCCGAGCACCCCGAGTGCAGATCCGCTCCCTGACTGAGGACCAGGCCCGGGCGGGTGTGCCGGGTGTGGATGCCATCGTCCGGCCCCCCACCCCACCCCCACCCCCCGACAATGGGCAGGCGCAGCCGCGAGACAGCGTTCCCCCACAGCCCACCGAGCACAGCATTGACCCCAACGACCTGACACTCGTGGATGCCAAGGTCGGCGACCTCAACGGCCTGCCTGTCCTGGCCCGCAACTGGCTCGAACCGATGGGGGCTCGCCTGCGGGCCGAGTCGCTGAATAAGGGCATGACCCGGACTGACTGGCGCAACTTTGCTGCACAAGAAATCAACGCCCGGCTTGTGGGCGACCTGCGCGACGAACTCTTCCTCGCCGAAGCTCGTTCGACCCTCACCGCTCAGCAAAAAGCTGGGCTGCGGGTCTTTCTGAGTCGGTTCGAGAAGGATGTCATCCGCAGCAACTATGGCAGCGAGACACGCGCCAACCAGTCACTCCTGCGTACCGCGGGCATCGGGCTCGAAGAAGCCAAACGAGAACGCGAGAAGGGCGTGCTCATCCAGACCCAGGTGCAGAAAAAAGTCTGGGACCGTGTGCAGGTCTCTTCCCGAGACCTCCGCCTCGAATATGAGCGGAACTACGACAAGTACAACCCGCCTGCGCAGGCCATTTTCAGGCTTATCCGTGTGAGATCAGACGAACCCGAGACGGTCACCGCGATCACCGAGGCCCTGAACAACTCACCATTTTTGGAAGTTGCTGACGATGACCGCAACCTCTCAAAAAATCCAGCCGTCCGACCCATCCCCGACGGGCTAGAGAACACCAATATGTTCGGCCCCAAAGACCTCCAAGCCGCGGCGGTCACACTCTCACCCGGCCAATGGGCAGGCCCACTCGAATCCGGCACGGTGACCCGCTGGATCTACCTCGACCGTATCGAGAGTGAGTCCCATTCGCTCTATGAGGTGCAGCAGGAACTCCGCCAGCAGATCACCGATATCCGCCGCGAGGAGGAGGCACGCCGGTATCTACTCCGTCTCTTTGAGCGAGCCGGTATCACCGGGCTCGACCGCCTGGTCTTCCGCTTGGTTGTGATCGCTGAGCAGTGGTACTACGAGGGTGAGGACGGGTGAAGGCGTTCCCGGGCAGGCTCGGTCGGCTTCGGGGCAGCGGGCGGGCTGCTCACCTGGCGCTCGGACAACGGGGTGAACGAGCCGCAGCCGGGTTTCTCAAAAAAGCCGGGTACCGCATCATCGCTCGTAATCTCAACACCCCCGGCGGCGAGGCCGACCTGGTCTGTCTTGATCGCCGGACCGGGGCTGTCGTGCTCGTCGAGGTCAAGACCCGTCTTCAACCCGCAGGCCAGGGGGCCATCCCCCCGACGACCGCCATCCATGCCGACAAACGCCGAAGGCTCGTGCGCACAGCCAAGAGCCTGGCGACTCACCCCCGCTTTGTCGGCAAACCGATCCGTATCGATGTGGTCACGGTCGAGTACCGGGCTGAGGATGACCGGGCACTCGAGATTCGGCACTACACCAACGCGGTGACAGCCGATGGGGGGCTGCGGTAGTTGCAGTGTTGAGCCTCGAAAGTTGCTTCGTGCAGTCGCTGTGCATTGATCCCCCTCCGCCGGGCGGAGGGGGGTTGAAAGCCACCCTCACCCCCACTGCCGCCGACCTGCGAGCGCTCCCCGGAACCGGCCCTCGAGCAACTGCTCTGCCGACTTGGCATGGTCAAACGAGACCGGCAGGATGAAACAAAACATCGCCCCCCGCCCGACATCGCTCACGAGCTGGATATCCCCCTGGAGCAGGTGCGACAGCTCGCGGGCGATCGCAAGCCCGAGCCCCGTCCCGCCATACTCCCGTGTCGGCCCCTCACCCAGTTGGCGAAACTTCTCAAAAACCTGCTCGTGCTCTTCGGGGGGGATGCCCGGCCCGTTGTCAATCACACTCACCCGCACCCGCTCGCGATCGTTGTCGCCGTGCCCCGCAGCCAGGCATTCGACCCGCAGCACCACCTCTCCCTGTTGGTTATCGCCTTGGGAAGAAAACTTCACAGCGTTGCTCAGGAAGTTGAAGACGACCTGCTGGAATCGTCTCGGGTCGGTCTCGATCGCGGGCAGCTCGCCGATGATCTCGCCCCGCACGAGCACGCCGTTGCGGTCGGCCTGGGGCTGAATCAGCGCGACCAGCCCCTCGCACGCATCCCGCACGCTCATCCGCTCGATGTGCAGATCGACCTTGCCCGCTTCGAGCCTTGCCATCGTCAGCAGGTCTTCGATGAGGGAGAGCAGGTTGCGCCCTGCCGAGACGATGTTCTGCAAGTACCGTGTGCGTTTGATGACATCGGCGCTGGGGGGGCTGCCCTCTTGCTGCTCGCTCTCAGCGATCGCCAAGAGCAACTCTGCAAACCCGATGATCGAGTTCAAGGGTGTCCGCAGCTCGTGGCTGACATTGGCCAAAAACTCGCTCTTGAGCGTGTTCGTCTGAAAGAGCACGCTGTTGGCCTCGGCCAGTTCGTTGAGCTTGACATCCATCGCCGCGTTGATCGAACGCAACTGGCTGTGGGTTCCTGACAGGTGTTCAAGCATGCCGTTAAAGGTGGCAGCAAGCTCCTGAAACTCGTCCCCGGTCTCGATATCGCTCCGGACATCCAGTTCGCCCGACCGCACCCGGTCGGCAGTCTCCCGAAGGCTCCGCACCGGGCTCAGGATGATCCGGTGGATGATCTGATAAAACACCACCACCGCCAACCCGAGCACGAGCGACCCGGCACTGAGCAGATATGCTGTATTCACCACAAGCTGCACCGCTGCATCGGTCGATCGCCTCGAGAGGTGGACGACCGAGACCAGCTCCCCCGCTTCATCGCGCTCGGCAGCCAAATAGCGATAGACCCGGGTTGCCCCATCCCAGCGGGCATACTGGGCCTCCTCGCGGTCGGGATCCGTTTCGAGTCGCCGGAGCATCTTGCGGAATTGTTTGTCCTTCTCGGCCTCGATCTGGGCTGCCTCCACCCCAAATCGTTCTGCCTCAAATCCGACCTGTTCTGCAAGCGCGTTGGCCTGCTCGTCTGTCCCGGTGGCCGTCTGGGTGGCTGCCCAGACCTTGGCCAAGTTTCGGCTCAGCTCCATCTGGCCGCCATCGACCAGGGCTCCCATCCGGAACCAGGGCACGCTGAGGGCCACCAGCACGATCAGCACTACCGCCCCGCCGAAGAGGATGAGGCATTTATCAGCGAGCGAAACCCGCCGGAGCCAGGATGAGAGCCACGAGAACCGCATACTGCCCGGAGTTTACGGCCTCAGACCGGGCCGGGTCGGCGACTACACTTTCGCCATGACC
>JAJRZG010000017.1 GCA_024275365.1 Planctomycetota bacterium
GATCACAGCCTGGTTACCGGCTCCCTCGGGCTTTTCGCAGGTTCCTACGTCCTTCATCGCCTCTCGACACCAAGACATCCGCCATGTGCCCTTTGTTCGCTTGATCACGCCAACCCGACGCCGAGGCAACATCACGCAAAATACTCACGCAACACAACCACAACAACGAGAAAGCACAAGCGCCAACTATAACACTCAAACGCAGCTTGTTATTGTCTCTTGTTCTTCTGCGACCCGGGATTAGGCGTCCCGAGTCGCAACTACTGTCACTGCCCGATTGTCAAAGAGCCAAGAATCGTCACCGGATCAACCGGCTCAGATTCTCCCCTCGGTCTCCCGAAGGTGCCTCGTTGTGAGGCGGGGGGATAGTAGACCATCCCCTTCGATCGTCAAGCCCACACCGCGTTCTTTCCGCAATCGAGCTCAGATTTTCATGCGCCATCACCCGCCAGGAAGCCCACGCTCCCCCTCGTCCTCACCCGGCAGGTCTCGCGGCCTGCGGGTGTCATTCGGATCAGGTTCGGGTCGGCCCTGGCTAACACCCTCCCGGGCGTTGGCAGCAAGTCGACGATACAGAGCCCCGGACCGATCACCCGAAGCATCCCGCAGCACAACCACCCCGTTGGGGCCACGCAAGACCGCCTGAAAGGTTCCTGCCTGCCCGGGAACGGGCACCACATCGAGCAGCATGGCTGCCACATCAAGTTCGAGCGAGTCAGGACCAGCGGTTGCACCCTCGGGCAGTTCGACCTCTTCAACACCCCGCTGCCCGCGCACTCGTGGGTCAGGATCACCCCCAAACCGCATCCGCCCCTCCTCCCCACGCCCCTCAAACCGTTCCCGTCGGTTCTCCGGGCTCTCACCAGCCCCGGGCCTGCTCAATGGGTTCCGGCCCATCGTTTGGGCACGCCCAAAATCTGAGAGCATCCCAGGATCCCACAGCAGCAGGTTCTTCGGCAGCTTGGCCCGGGCATGGATCGTGTCCCCCGGCTCGAGCGTCGTCGAGCCCTTTCGCCAATAGCCGTAGTAGAACTCATACACCTCGACCGCCGCCCGAGGCCCGCTGCCGAGCCGATCGTCCTCCGACGCGCTGACCACAAAGAAGTGCCGATCCGTCTCGACCTCGATCGGGCTCGACCATGCCGACCAGTCCCCCTCAAGCGTCGGGACCTGCGCCACCGTCTTCTGGCTGTCCGACAGGTACGCATCCCGCCCAAAGAGCGGATTATTGAGCACGACCCGCATCCGGTACTGATAGGTCTTGCCGGGCTCAGCACTAAAGTCATGCACCCAGACCGGCAGCTCTTCTGCCATCAGGATGCCGGGCAAGGGCACCTCGGGCTCATTCTGTGACTGATTCTGGTCCTGGTTCTCGTCCCCATCAACAAACACGCCAAAGTCGGCAAGCTTGTCTACCGCCCGCTGGCGCGAACGCTGCATGGTTTCCATCTGCCGCCGATACCCCTCGCGCTTCTTCTCATCCAGATCGACCGTCGGCCTGCTCTGACCGCTGCCACCGGTTTCTCCCCCGCCCCCCCCTCTGCCGCGACCACCACCCCGCCCGGTTCGGCTGCCGCTCCCACCACTACTGCCAACCTCATCGATCTGTGTCTGCTTGGAAATGATCTGGAGATCAAGCTTGTTGACCTGCCGTTTGAGGAGCGCGATCTCCCGGTCCTCATCGCTGAGTGAGTCGTCCTCCTGCCGCTCGCTGGGCGGCACCCACTCCGGCCCGGCGATCGTCGTCGGGAACTCCGGCTGCACGATGTCACGGAGGTACTCCTGCGAGTCCTTGGCGATCTTGATAAGTTCGGCCGGTGTCATGTCGGCCTGCCGAACCGCGTCAAGGGCTGACACCCCGCCGGGCATCCCCGAGAGCACGACCCGCCCCGTCCACCCGCTGCTGGTCTGCTCCTGCCGTTCGACCTCCACGCCAAGCAGGTCCAGGTTCCCCCGCCACCACGACAACGGCAACGGCCTCACAGGCCCCGCGTCGCCATCAGGATCAACCTCAAGGCTCTCCCGAAGCAGCGAACCATCGACCATCCCCTCAATACTCACAGCAAGCACATCAAACGGCTGCTCGCTGGGCAGATACGCCCGCAACGCTTCGTTGGCGGTCGCCACGAAGGGATCAACAGTCCCGCGGTGCGTCGCAAGCGAGATCGTCGCAGGCACAGGCAATGCCGGCATCGCATAGATCGTCGCAGCCAACTCGCTGCCCGCCATGCCGTGGTCGGCCCCCTCGATTACCACGCCCACGCCAAAGTGCTTGATCTGCATCGTGTCAGCAGAAGTCAGCCTCCGGACCGGCTCAAACCGCTGCACCACATCCTGCGGGGGCACCTCCGGGAGCGAAGGGTTCGGGTTGCGCATCTGCGCCAACAGCCGCTCGGCCTCCTCGGCGATCGGGTCAAACACCCGCCTCGGCGCGACGAGCGTCCCGCTGCCCCCCACCTTCACCGCGTTGGGTTCACCCAGAAACTGCATCGACACCACGCCCAACAGCACGACCGTCACCCCACCCAGGATGACCTTCTCAAAGTGCTGCTCGATCGGATTGATTCTTCGTTGCTTCTTCATCGCGTGTTCTCCGGCGTGTTGCCGATCCCGCCCGTGCGTCGTACCTCTGTCCGTTGTGATCTCAGTCCAACATGCTCAGCCGTCATCACCTGCAAACTCATCGTCCATCACGATCCCAAGCGCCTCTTTGACCGCATCGGGCATCATCGGCGTGGTCCACTCGCGGAGCCAGATCGTCTCGATCAAAAGATCGGCCCGCATCACCGCACCATCGCCGTAGTAATACCCCTGCCGGAGGTCGTTCCACACATCAACCTCGGTCAGATCAAGATCGAGAACAGTCATAAGGTTGGTCTCCGCAAACGCCTCAAACAACCGAGGCAACGCCTGCGCATCGACCACCAGCCTCAGCTTCACAAGCACCACATCAAAGGCATCGTTGCTCACCCGCCCGGTCACACTCACACTCGGATCGGTCGCGCCGCCTGCCTCTTCCTCGTCGCCGAACCCATCGTCCGAACCGGACCCCGAGTCGTACACGATCTCAACGGGTAACGCCTGCACCGCCAGTCGTTCGATCTTTTTGACCGCCGCGTGCTCGACATTGGCCCGTGTCCCGCCCTCATCAGTATTGGCAGCATCAATCGCCGCCAGCACATCGCTCACCACCCAGTAGTCGAAGTTCCACGCGAACGCCTCGCTCAGCGACGGCGCGACACTCGACCCGCGATCGTTACGAGACATCGGCGGGATCACCGCGGTTGTGTTCTCTCCAAAGGCCTGCGTGTCAAATGACTCGAGCCCGGCATACACCGAGATCTCCTTGGCCCGCCGCTGCGTCTCCGCGATTCGCCGATCGCTCAGCAGCGTGTTGAGCTCCTCCTGCTGTTCCTCGGTCAGCGACCCTGTGCCGCTCTCTGCGAGCATCCGCTCCGCCTCGCGGTCACGCAAGTCCTGGATACTCGTTGCGAGCTTGATTGCATCAGGAGGCCCACCCGCCCCGATCGCCGAGAACAACCCAAGATAGATTGACTCTGTCCCGAGCTGCTCATCACCTGCAACCTGCGCGAGCATCGAATACTTGAGGCTGGTTGCCTGCTGCGGGTTCTCAGGCTCAGGCAAAAGCCTCGGCTCAAGCAACTGGTGGTCGCGCCGATTGAATCCCTCGACCTCGCTCACGATCCCGCTCGCCTGGCTCGTCCGCTCGGCCCGCTGCGCCGCCACAAACTCCGTCACATACCGGTTTGGTGGCCGAGAATCAGTCACCGAATCCTCGCCGGGCAAGAGCGACGGGATGACATAGGTCACCCGAGCGCCCTTGATCTTGTTGTACGCGTCGTTGGCCCGCTTCTCCTGCCCATCGCGGATATCTTCGTTCCAGCCGGAACTCATGATCCACCCCGTCGGCAATGATGCCAGAATCACGATCGTCGAGATCACAATCAACAGATGCGACTTGATCCACCCGAGTACGCCCTTCATTGGTCGCCCCCTTCATCATCCTCAGCCTGCTTCTCACCTAGCACCGCAACAAACGCCACACGGAGAAACGATTCCACCGTATCCGGCGGGTATTCCTGCGATTCGTCGCCCTCGACAATCGGGGCGATCTGGTCGAGCGTGTTCATCGCCTCAACAGTGCTCTGAGGCAATGCCTGGTTCCCCTGACCAGACCCGCCCCCACCAAACGCCGCCCGCTCGTTCCCGCGTCGTCCTTCACCACCGGAGAGACCCGGAACCATCCCCATCCCCTCTTCCTCAAACTCTCCCCGTCTGCCGACACCACGCCCGCCACGCCCGCCAGCAGGCCGACCAAAGGTCCTGCCTCCGGTCGCCGTGTTGCCCGCCTTGGGATCAACCTTCTCCTCGTGGGTCACCTTATACAGCGGCACCCAGTTGAACTTCTCGATATTAAAGTAGTATGGCTTGCCCTCTCGCTCTGCCCGCTCCTCAAGCCAACGCCGCACCTCAGCCTCGACAAACACCTCAACCAGAGGCTGGGTCGTCGAGAGCTCAAGTGTCACCGCGACCCGAGGCCCCTTCGCACCGGTCGCGTCTTCGACTGCCGCCCCGCCACCGCCGCCGCCCCGTTCCATCTCGATCATCTCAAACTCAGTCATCTCCCTGCCCTGCCCCATCGACGGGATATTCAGCAGCGCTTCTTCCTCCCGCTGATTGCCGCGCCCGCCCGGCCTGCCCCCACCGCCCCCAAGCGCAGGGATCGTCATGCCGCCATAGAGATAGTCTGTGTGCATCGACTGGAGCTTGAACCCGTGCCCCGACCCTGCACCCCGTTCACCCTGCGCCCGAGCCGAGCGTTCTGCTGCATCGAGCATCTCGTCCACATCACCGAGCAGTTGCAGGTGGACCTCACGCCCCTCATAGAGCGCCATCAATCCGGCGATCTTCTCACTCTGCGTCACATCATCGGTCACCCCGGCGTCCTTGGCCTCGTTGGTCAAGGTCCGGGCCGTGCTCACCGCCTCCATCACACTCTTGGGCTCAGCGATATTGAGAGACTGCTGATCCATGAACGGCCTGATAAACATCGCCCCCGTCGCCGCCAAGGAAATACCCGCTGCTGCTGCGAACCACTTGCCCTTGCCCGCCCACATCGCCTGCTTGGCGACATCCAGAGGCATGAGATTGGCATTGAGCGCCGAGACCCCGAGCCCCTGCAACGCAAGCCCGTACGCGGTCGCATAGTTCAGCGAGTGCGCCCCAAACTCGGCAGCCCTCGGCCCCTCGCAGGTCAGCTTCTTAAAGTTCTCAAGCCGATACACATTCATCCCGAGTTGCTGCTTGAGATACTTGCGAAGCCCGGGCAGCTGGAAGGTCGAGCCCATCCCCACAAGCCGCTCGAGGTTCACCCCCGAGTGCATCGACTGGTAATACCCGATCGACCGCTGCACATCCTGCACCAGATCACTAAAGACAGGCCGAAGCGCCTGGAACACATGCCGAGCGTGCTTGCTCTGCTCCGCATCCCGCTTGAGCTTCTCCGCCTTGGGATAGCTCAGCTTAAAAGACTCGACCAGCGCACTGGTGAACTCATGCCCACCGATCGGGAAGGTCCGCACCCACACCCGACCAGCCTCCGCGATAATCAAGTCCGTCGAGGTCGTCCCCACATCGAGCAGGATCGTCCCCGGAGAGGTCTCCGTAAACTGCAGGTCATACGCGATCGCGTTATACACCGCCACCGGAGACAGCGTCACAACATCCGGTGTCAGGTTCACATCGTGCAAGATCGCAAGCTCTGACGCGATCCGCTGCTTGGTGATCGCAAAGATCCCCACCTCGACATCCGGCGAGTCAGGGCTCACAAAAGTCTGATAGTCCCACTCCACCTCATCAAGCGGGAAGGGGATCTGCTGCACCGCCTCAAACTTCACAATGTCGGGCACCTTATTGGGCTCAACAGGGGGCAGCTTTGCAAACCGCGCAAACGACGAGTGCCCGGGGATACTCACCGCCACCGTCGCCTTGGACAGGTCGTACTCGCTCACCAAACGACCCAACGCCACCCGCTTGGCATCGTCAGGATCAATATCAGGAGTCGAGAGCACCCGGGCGTGCGGGATATACGCAAAGTCGGCCACGCTCAGAGAGTCGCCATCGGCGACAACCTTCACCGCCTTGACCGCTCCCGCCCCGATCTCGATGCCCCAGCACGCATTCGATGACGCCATGGCTCACCTCGCAATTCGTCGTTCAACTACCCAGAGCACAAATCAGCCCCGGTCTCAAAAATGGAGCGGCATGGTACACAACCCGCCCCAGCCGCACGACCCCGTTCCCGCACCAGCACCAGCACCAGCACCAGCACCATGCCAACCCGAAGACCCAGAACAGAATCCACTGGCAATACGGAGAACCTATCGACCCAGTTGCCCCAAGAGAAGCACCATCTGCCCACCTGTTACACCAGTGTGACACAACCAACCCCCCAAAGAGCCCAGTGGGGTGGGCATCTCGCCCGCCATGCTCTTCCTCCCCGTCTTGCTCCCCCTCCCGCGCCCCGCGGGAGGGGGCTGGGGGGAGGGTGCCTTTCCTCCCCAAACCCTCACTCCCCCCCACCATCCCCCCGGTTCTCCAGCACATCCGCCACCAACGAGCCCACCACCGCCACCACACTCACCACAACCAGCACCCACCACAGATCCCTCGGCAGTGCCACCAACGAAACCGCTGGCAAAAGCGAATACGCAGCCGCGTGATACCCCCACCCGAGTAAACACAACCCCACCACAAGGCTCGTCGGATGCCCCACCACCCCAAGCATCGGCAGCCTCACCCGCTGATCCTCAATCCGGTGCCGGGCAAGCCACAAAACCCAAAACCCCCCAACCACCAGCACCACAGCCCCCACCATCCCGGCTGCCTGCCATGCCACAAACTGCCCAAGCTGCCAACTGTTCCCCATCGCCCTACCTGATGACCATCGCCGCGTGCGTCACCATCCCCATGCCCTGCGGGTCCACAGCCCCGGCATAGTTGAGCATCTGTACCTCATCGGGCTGAGTAATACCAAGGGTCGCGACCAGGTTCCCCACCGAGCACCACCGCGTCGGGTTCCCCTGCCACGCCATCGACCCGATCAGATCTTCCGGCTTCTTGGCAACCAGCATCGCCAGCTTCTCCTGGTCGCCCATCGCCACCTGGTTGCGGAACTGCTCAGGCTCAGCCCCCTCACCCACCAAAGCTTGCTTGTCCCCAAAGACCGGCCCCACATGGCTCAGGTCTGCCGAGCTTACGACCAGAGTCTTCCCGGGCAGCCCACCGATCACCTCACGCATCGCCTCAACAAACGCAGAGATCGAGACCCCGTTGCCGTCGTAGGCGTCGCCGTTGTTCACCGTCGGGTCGTGGATCAGAGCCCCGAAGATTGTGCAGTACGACCCGTCCGCCCCCTGCCCCAGGCAGTGCTGGAGCCACCCGACCTGCAGCTCGATCGAGTGCTCCCGCTCGTGGTCATACCGGTGCTCAAAGAGTTGATCCCCAAGCCTCTCCCGCAGCCCCGAAACCACCCCATCATCAACCGCGCATTCACCAAAGGGTGTCGAAAAACCCTTGTCACACCCCACAACGCCCGTTCCCGTCCCGAAGTGGTTGGTCCCCAGGATGATGACCCGGTCCGGCCGATCGACCACGCGCATCCGCCCCCAGACCTTGGCGTAGTTGAGCCACCCTCGCGGATAGTCAATATGCGGGGCCACGATCGCCTTGGGGAGCGTATCAAAGGCCGGGTTCTCCTCGTCCTTGAGCGCTTCGTCGATCCACTTGTCCATCGCCTCAGCAAGCTTGCCCGCGCTCTGCTCAGCCTTCTCCTCCTCGGTCGCCTCCCGATCCTTGCCGACCGCCTGTTGCACCAGCATCTCGGCAAGCGCAAGGGTCGAAGCAGGAGGCAGCGTCGGCGAGGCATCAAACTCGGTGTGCATCTTCTCAAGCATCGCCTCAAAGGTCGGCCCCTCAAGCAGCCCCGCAGCATCCAGCTGCGCAACCAGAGGCTCAAGGTGCTCCCGGGTCAGCCCCTTGCCGATCTTCTCCACAATCGCATCAAGACTGTGCTCACCCGTAAACATCGGCAGCAGGTCCTTCACCGCTGGCGATACCACCAAAGGCGGTTTGTCCGATATCTGTTTGGCATCGGCGAGCCCAAGAAATGTCGTCTGCTGACCGTCCGGCCCCTTCATCGGCACAGGAAAGCCCCGGATTTGCCGGAGCTTGGGGGTCTGCATGTGGGCTGCCTCAGCATCAAACTCTGCCTGGGGCGCGGGTTGTGGCGTGGGTTCGGTAGTCATGCCAAGAGTCTAGGTACCTCCCACCCTCCCGTGTGCCGAGGCCACACAAGCCATGCTGAGTTACAGGATCAAATCAAGCCTCGCCTACAGAGCCTTGGCACACAATCCAGGCCTATTGTTCGCGTCCATGCCCAACCGCCCTCCGATGGCGGCTGGCTGTATCAGACGGAGTGAACCCATGTCCGAGATCAACTACAAGGCCGGCGAACAGATCAAGTGCACCATCACTTCGCTCCCCCGCGCCCATGCCAAAACCGAGACCATCGCACGGCTCATGCGCCGCGATCCCACCGCGATCCGCGCCCTCCGGCGTGCCCAACGCCTCCGTCGCCAGCGCATGCACACCTATATCCGTGGCGGCCGCCTGTGGTACGACCGCGAGCACCCCGCCAAGGTCGTCCGCGTCGAGACCGGCGAGTCGTGGCACATGGCATTCACACACGACATCCTCCCCGATCTCAAGTCCGTTGACTCCTACCTCACCATCGAAAAGGCCTGACATGCCACACACAATCAACCGTTTCTCCACCGTCACAGCAGCCGTGGCGGTGGCTTTGTTTTTCGGCTTGGGGTGCAGCGATTCGACCTCTCAATCTTCCTCCACCAACCAGACCCAAAGCCAAGACGATGGCCTCACCCGCCACTCCTACACCGTCCGGGGCAAGGTCGTCACCATCCCCTCAGCCGAACGCCCGATCGACGACCTCCAGATCAGGCACGAAGCCATCCCCGACTACAAAGACCGCATGGGTGATGTCGTCGTCAACTCCAAAGGCGTGCAGGGCATGATGGCCATGACCATGGGCTTCCCCCTTGCCGATGGTGTCTCGCTTGGCGACATCACACCCGGCGATATCGTCGAGTTCACCTTCGTCACCACCTGGGGCGAGGACTACCCCACCTACGAGGTGACCACGATCACCAAGCTCCCAGCCGAGACCGAACTCAACTTCGGCGGGTGATGACCCAATAAGCCCCAAGCATCAGCGCCGGGCTGCCTCTCAAAACCCCATTGAATGCAAACCTCGCGACAGGTCTTGAACCCACCGACCATCCCGGCCCGTCGCTCACGCTCAGGGCTCATTGTGCGTAAAAACCCGATGTCCAGCTACAAAAAGCTGCCGAACACCGGGTCTCGTGGGGGTCTTGATTGTCGGCGGGGGCGTTTTCCCCTCCCTCGCTGAAAGACCATCCGCAGACCCGCTGCCCCGGTTCCGGCGATTCACTGAGTTTTTTCGAGGATTGTGCCGCCCGGATCGGGGTGCCTTCTCTCACCCTTCACCACGCAGCCTCGCCATCACCATCTGCAAGTCTGACCATATCTTTTTCCGATTCTCGGGCGTGTACGACCGCAGCAAAAACGCCGGGTGATAAGTCGGCATCACCGCCACCTTGATCCCCCCGAGCCCCGGGCTGACAAACTCGGCCCAGTGCCCCCGCAGCCTCCCCATCGTCTCGGTCGAATCAAGCATCAGCCGAGACGCTGGCAGCCCGAGTGTCACGATCACCTCGGGCGCAATAATCTCAATCTGCTCATACAGATACGGCGCACACAGCCTCGCCTCCTCCACCGTCGGTGTCGCATTATTTGGCGGCCTCGTCTTGAGCACATTGGCGATGTAGACCTCCTCACGCGCAAGCCCCATCGCCAGAATCATCTTGTCGAGTAGTTGCCCCGCCCGCCCGACAAAGGGCACCCCCGTCCGGTCCTCGTCAGCCCCCGGAGCCTCGCCGATGAACATCAGGCGAGCGCACACGGCACCATCACCCCACACAAGGTTCCTAAAGGCGTGCGGCGTCGCAAACTGCTCGTGCGGTGCCTCCCGTTCATACCGAGCCCGCAGCTCGTCCATCTTCTGCTGAGCAGCCACCAGAGCCGGGTCATCGCTTGCGGCTACGAGTGTCGCGGGTGCCTCGACCTCGGCGATCCCCTCGCCGGTGCGAAAGCAGGGGACAAAGTCCACGCCGAGCATCGCAGCCGTCTCGGCCTGCTGACGCACCGCCCGGCGGGCTCGACTGATCTGATCGGGTGTTGCTTTATTGCTAATGCCGACACTCTACACAAAGCCCCAAGCACCGGCGCGGAGTGCTTCCTTCAGAGCCCTGAGCGCAAGCGATGGGTTCCAACGATGAACCCCAGCGACCGCTACCGAGCCAAACCCGTCGCTTGCGCTCAGGGCTCTGTTCCGCTCACCCCCATCACCCGTCCAGCAACCGCTCCACCGCCTCGATCAGCATTCCCATCTCTTCCCCGGTCGTCCACGGCCCGGGGCTTACCCGCACCGCCCCCTGCTCGATCGTCCCCATCGCCCGGTGTGCCCCCGGCGCACAGTGCAGCCCCGCCCGGGTCACGATCCCCCACTCCGTATCGAGCAAAGTCGAGACCTCTTGGGCGGTATACCCGTCGAGGTTGAAGCTCACCAGGCCGTGGCGACGATCGGCTGCGAGTGGCCCCAGGATGCGAACCCGCGCATCACCCCCGAATCGATCCAGAAACATCCCGAGGAGTTGGCGTTCATGCGCAAGCCTCGCTGCGGGCTCCAGC
>JAJRZG010000185.1 GCA_024275365.1 Planctomycetota bacterium
TGGGGAGAGTATGGGATTGACTGAACAGCGGACCCGAACGGTCTTGCTTCGGAACAGGAGTGAAAGATGCTTGATGGACGCTGGCAGCGGTTCGGGTTCGTGGCAGCGGGGCTTGTGGTGGGCGCGGGGGTGGTCTTTGGGCTCGGGGGGCCTCGGGGGGTGGTTGCCCAGTCGGTACAGCCAGCGGCCGAGGAGTCACCCATCGTGGGGGGGCGAGTCGGCATCGAGGAGGATCAGGTTGCTGAGGACCTCCGGTTTGCTCGCGGGCTCTCGCGGGTGTTTCAGCACGCCGCCGAGCGGGTCGAGCCCTCGGTGGTGCATATCACGACCAAGAGCAGCCGGGTGGGGCGGGATTTTTTCGGTCGGCGCGTTCGGCAGCAATCGTAGGGGCTCGGGTCGGGCGTGATTGTGAGCGAGGATGGGTACATCCTGACCAACAACCATGTGGTGCAGGGGGCGACAGAGCTTTTGGTCAAGCTCTCCGATGGCCGAACGGTCGAGGGGAAGCTGATCGGGGGCGATTCGCTGCGAGATATCGCGGTGATCAAGGTCAAGGCACGGGGGCTGGCACCGGCGAAGTTTGGGGAGTCGGTCTCGCTCGAGGTGGGCGAGTGGGTGCTCGCGGTAGGAAGCCCGTTTGGGTTTGACCAGACGGTGACTGCTGGGATCGTGAGCGCCAAGGGGCGGGGGCTTGGGATCATGAACCGCGACTACAAGGACGCGGAAGATTTCATCCAGACGGATGCGGCGATTAACCCGGGGAACTCGGGCGGGCCTTTGATCAATCTCGATGGCGAGGTGGTGGGGATCAACTCGGCGATCTTCAGCCGGGGCGGCGGGTCGGTGGGGCTTGGGTTCTCGATCCCTGTCGAGCTTGCGCTTGCGGTCTATGAGAACATCGTGGCCGGGGGGAGCGTGGACTTCGGGTGGCTCGGGGTCGAGCTTGCCGAGGGGGCGAAGGTGGCGCGGGTGCTCGACGACAGCCCGGCTGCGCTGGCGGGGCTGCGCACGGGCGACCGGGTGGTTCGGTACCGGGGGCGGGATGTGACCGATTCGGGGCAGTTGATCCGGTCGATCCAGTTCACGCCGCCAGGGAGCGAGGCGGAAGTAGTCGTGCTCCGCAAGGGCAAGCGGGTGGAGCTGGTGGCGAGGGTGGCCTCGCGGACTGAGGCGGAAGTCGCCCGGTATGGCGGACGGGTGATCCGGTCGCTCGGGGTGACGGTGATCACCGCGACCGAAGAAGCGCTCGGGACCGGCAAGGGGACCGAAGGATATGGGGTGTTCGTCGTCGCGGTAGAAGAAGGGGGGATTATGGCACAAGCCGGGTTTCAACGGGGGGACATTATCCTCGAGGTCGATAGGGAACGGGTGCGCAGCGTGGAGGGGTTTGTCGAGAGGCTCGCTGAGGGAGGGCGGTCGGTGCGGATCGACCTGCAGCGGGGTGAGGTGCGAGGCTACACGACGCTTCGGCGGTGAGTGGGAGTGTGGGTGAGGTTGGGGCGGGGCCTTGTGAGGAAGCAAAGCACACGGGCGGGCGAGACACCCACCCTACTGATTCGTCACACAGCACTTAGGCGTTCGCGCTGCTCGCAGCGATGGTGTTGAGGTCGTCTGGCAGGATCATGGATTCGGGGGAGAGGGGCTCGCCTGTCCAGAGCATGGCCGCGATGCGCTTGAAGTCTGCAAGGATCATCAGGAGCGAGGGCAGGAGCAGGAGGACGAGGACGGTCGCGGAGATGAGACCACAGGCGATGGTGATCGCCATGGGGATGAGGAAGCGGGCCTGGAAGGATTGTTCGAGGAGCATGGGGAGCAGGCCACAGACGGTGGTGATGGTGGTGAGGAGAATGGCACGGAGCCTCGCCCGGCCGGCAGCAATGCAGGCGGCGTAGGTCGGCACGCCCGCCTCGCGGCAACGGTTGAAAAACTGGACGAAGATGAGGGAGTCGTTGACGACGATGCCCGAGAGCGCGATGAAGCCGATCATGGAGAGGAAGGTTATGTGGAAGCCGAAGAAGATGTGCCCCCAGATGACGCCGATGATGGCAAAGGGGACAGCCGCGAGGACGAGGACGGGTTGGGGGTAGCTCTGGAAGAGCCAGGCACGGGTGAGATAGATGAGGCTGATGGCCGCGAGGAAGCCGAGGGGGAGGCTGCCGAAGGCTTCTTTCATGTCTTTGGAGGAGCCCCGCTCGACGAGCCGGACGCCGGGGTGGCGGGCCTCGATTTCCTGACGGTGGTCGAAGATGAATCTGGTCACTTCGTCGGCGTTGATGACCTTGCTGTTGTTGTCAGCCGTGATGGTGATCGAGCGTTGCCCATCGACGCGGCGGATAGTGGCATACGACCGGGCCATCTCGACGCGGACGACCTCGGGCAGGGGGACGTGATCGCCGGCCGGGGTGAAGAGGTGCATGGTTTCGAGGGCAGCAAGGTCTCGACGGAAGTCTTGGGGATAGATGACGCGGACATCGACATCTTCTTCGTCGCCGGCAAAGGTGAAGGGCTCGAGGCCGTAGACGGCGCCGCGGACCTGCTCGGCGATGTTGGCGATGGTGAAGCCGAGTTCGCTTGCGCCGTCTCGGAGGTGGAA
>JAJRZG010000018.1 GCA_024275365.1 Planctomycetota bacterium
ACCAAGTTCTGGATGGGCGGCCCCGAGCCGATGACCGGCAAAGGCACCAGCACCAACGAAGCCATCCTCGGCGGCCGATTCGTCACCCAGCACTTCGTCATGCCCGAGTTCATGGGCGGTGCCTACGAGGGTATCGGCACCTTCGGCTACGACAAGCAAAAGGGCAAGTTCGTCAGCACCTGGCTCGACACCATGAGCACCGGCATGAACCCCATGGAAGGCACATGGGACGAAGAAACACAAACCATGACCTGGATCGGCGAAAGCCAAAGCCCCATGGGCACATCAACGATGAAAAACATCGTCAAGGTCATCGACGAAGACAACTCCTTCATGGAGTTCTGGGAAGCCAACGAGAGAACCGGCGGCGAGTTCGTCAAGATCGGCGAGATCACCTACACCCGCCGGAAGTAAGTCGCGTGTTCCGCGTTGTTCCCGCATGATCCACGGACGCCGATGCTGAGGCTTTGCGAAGCATCGGATCGCTTGCGCGCGGGAGCACCCCTGTGTCCGACTCTTCGCAAAGTCTCAGGAGTCGGCGTCCAAAGACCACCTATACCCCGCAAAGGAGAACACACATGTCCGATGCAACCGAGATGAACCCCGACGCCTGCGCCGCGATGGGCGCAACCACCGAAGCCCACGAACGCCTCAAGCCCTTTGTCGGCACCTTCAAGGCCGAGGTCTCCATGTGGATGGGGCCGGGCGACCCGATGGTCTCGACCGGCGTCATGACCAACACCCTCGAACTCGGTGGCCGATTCCTGCACCAGGTCTACCAGGGCGACGCAACCGAGGGCCCCTTCCCCAACTTCCAGGGCCGGGGGTACTGGGGGTACAACACCACCGACCACCGCTACGAAGGGCTCTGGATCGACACCGCCTGCACCCACTTCTGCCTTGAGTACGGCCAGGTTGATGAGGCAGGCAAGGTCTGGACGATGCTCGGCTCGATGACCAACCCCCAGACCGGCAGCCCCATGCAGAAAAAGTCGATCATCACGCTCCACGACGACAACTCACACGAGATGGAGATGTTTTTCGAGACCTCTCCTGGTGAGTGGAACAAAGGCATGCACATCAAATACAACAGGGTCTGAGTGTGTGAAACATCCCGTACCTATTGCAGCACCTCCGCGTAGTGTGTATGTGTGGAGATGGGCAAACTGCAGAGTATCGGAAGAACAATTTGGGTAGTTCACCTCAACCACAACACCCATGATTTACGCTATTGTGTGCGTCTCGTGGTTGTCCGGGTTCAACGCATCGAGTGGTTTGATGCTCCCCCCGGTCGAGGGTGTTGTTCTCATGGCGGATCGTGAGGGATATGTGCCCCCCAACATGCCAGACGGGGTGTGGCATGCGCTCTGCTCCGACAGCGGAGCCAGTGTTGTCGTCTGTTCACGCAACGGCGAGATCCTCTTTGCGAACCAAGCGGCCTCTCGGTGGCTCCGGTTTCAGATGCGACGCCTGGGCAACTCAGGACCCGGCATCTCGCCCCCTGCTCATATCGAACAGTCATACCCAGCCGCGAGTTGTGCTGAGTGTCTTGCGTTCATCCAACGCGTGTGTGGCACTCAAGAGAGCATCACTTATGAAAGTATCGTTCAGGAGATTCGTTATCGGGTCACGATGCGACCCATCCCAGCTGAGAGCGGGACCACGCACGCGCTGATGACCACACGACGGATCGAGCCCTGGGAGCGAACAGAGACACACATCGATGCTTCTGTCACTCCTGTTGTCGTCCAGGAGCATGACCCCGGTGTCTTGGCAACCCTCTCGACCCGTGAGGTCGAGGTACTGATCCTGATCGGCGAGGGGTACAGCTATGCCCAGATTGCAGAACGGCTCCACCGGAGCGTGCGCACCATCGAGCGTCACCGCGACCGCCTCGGGCAGAAACTCCACGCGACCGACAGAGTCCAGCTCGCTCGGTTTGCGATCCGAGCGGGGCTGAGCGGGCTGCCGACACCTGCTGAGAAAGACGAGTTGGATGCCCAGGGGTGGGACCCGATTCAACTCTCCGATCCCATCCGCGCTATCGCCAACCGTCGTGTTCGGGCGAGTAACTAGCGCATCTTGGAGTCTCTGATACAGTTCGCGAAGGCTCGTTCTCCTGGGTACTTCGCTCCTCCGGAACGATTCTTCTTTTCTCCTCAACCTCCGCACGAGTTCTTTGTGGGATCATCATTGCCTTGAGCCCTGGAAGGGCTCCGGTCCATAGCCCCATCCGGGGCTGGGTTGGGAAGCGCAGCAGAACGATGTTGTGGAAGGTGTTCTATGAGTCGTCCTGATCGGGCGTGCCTTCTTCGGCTGCTGGATCGAGTTCCTCAGCTTCAAGTGCGTGCGCCAGTGATGTAAAGGCGGCAAACCCGAACGGGACGCCCGAAATCACCCCCGAACCACCCTCCTTGGCGGCCTCCTCTTGCATGGCCTGCATTGCCTCTTCGGTCAGGGCGTGGATGCCCCGGATCTCATGGATGGGGAAGGTGTAGACCTCGCCGGTTGGTGTCCTGATTTGGAAGATCGTGCATTGGACATCCTCAGAGAGTGCCCGCTCGCGCATGGTTCCACCGATCGAACAGGCGAATAAGGGTGTGATGTCAGCAATGGGTATCCGCTCACCAAGGCTGGTCACAATCGCCATCCGGCCATCAAACCCGGGGAGGGATTCGAGTTCGCCGGGGTCTTCCCCCTTTGCCTTCATCTCGCGGCGGATGGCATCGGCCTTGCTTGCGAGCTTTGCCCGCTGCATCGAGAGCGTCGTGAGCATCTCGCGGGTGACATTCTGCCAGAACATCTCGCGGGCCTGGGCGAGGTCTGCCATGCCAAAGGCGTGGCGGGCAGGTTTTTTGTCGTGTCTCTTGAGAAAGCTCATTGGATAGCCACCGCAGTCTCTTGGGGGGCAAGCAGGCTGTGCCCAAACTTACCCGGTGCAAAGAAATGGAGGCGGTCGGGCTCGACCGCGAGGTACACCGTATCCCCTGGCGAAACGCCCGGCTCAGCCCGGACCCGGGCGATCATCTGCAGCCCGCCGATGGTACAGGTGATATCCATCTGGTCGCCGAGGAGTTCGATCACGCTCGCAGCAGCACAGATGGTCTTCCCGGGTGTATCGGATTTGGCGAGCGTCATCGCCTGAGGCCGAAGGCCGAGGGTGGTCGGGAGGCCGAGAGCTGTCTGGAGTTGGCTTGTGTGCGCATCGTCGAGGCGGAGGCTGATCTTCCCGCCCTTGCTCTCAAATCGCAGCCCGCCATCGCCCTGCACGATCGAGCCCTCGACAAAGTTCATTGGTGGCGTGCCGATAAAGGAGGCGACGAACCGGTTGACCGGGTGGCGATAGACTGCAAAGGGTGTGCCCTGCTGCTGGATGAGGCCGTTGGACATGACGACGATCCGATCGCCGAGAGTCATGGCTTCTTCCTGGTCGTGAGTGACATAAATAGTGGTGGTTTTGAGCCTCTGGTGGAGGGCTTTGAGTTCGGCGCGGGTGGTGACGCGGAGCTTGGCATCGAGGTTGGAGAGGGGTTCATCAAAGAGGAAGGCTTTGGGCTCGCGGACGATCGCCCGGCCGAGGGCGACCCGCTGTCGCTGGCCGCCGGAGAGTTGGCGGGGCTTGCGCTTGAGCAGGGTCTCGATACCGAGCATCCCGGCAGCCTTGTGGACCCGGCGGTCGATCTCGTCCTTTGGGGTTTTGCGGAGAGTGAGGGCAAAGGCCATGTTCTGATAGACGCTCATGTGTGGGTAGAGCGCGTAGTTCTGGAAAACCATGGCGATGTCGCGGTCTTTGGGGTGGTCGTCGTTGACGACACGGCTGCCGATCGAGATGGTGCCCGTGGTGATATCTTCGAGGCCGGCGATCATGCGGAGTGTGGTGCTTTTGCCACAGCCCGAGGGACCAACGAGCACGATAAACTCGCCGTCGGCTATCTCGAGGGAGAACTCGCGTACCGCTTCGATGCTGTCGTAGTGCTTGCCGACGCTTGTGAGTGTCACGGTCGCCATATGGCCTCCGGGGGTATTTTCTGGCAACACAGCGTAGTCGGACGCTGGAGTCTCGCCAACCGGCACGACCGGCACCGCTTCTCATGCTGGCTCTTGAGAAGCCCCGGGAGCGGTGAAGTCGGGGCAAGTAGGGGTTGGTCTCTGTCGATAGGCCACGCATGACAGGGAGGTTGGTATGCAGCCGACGGAAAATGCCTTTGATCGCGTCAAGTCACTCCTGGGGAAGATGGACCGTTCTATCGACGATGCCCGCCGTCGCCGACTGCACGACCCAGAGGATGATCCGGACGACCGGGGTACGCCTCAAAGCCATACAGATGACGATCAAACCGCCCATCCAGCGACGAATGGTGACTCGCACACCACCTCTAACGGCGAGAGTACAGCGATACAGGCCCCGGCTCGACCAGCATCAAAGTATGGACGGGCAAGGCCTCTCAATGAGATCCAGAGCCAGAGCGACCGGGATCGCCAGACCGCCTAGCCGGACGCAATCTCTGATCCAGGCTTGCCCTGGCGGCTTGGGGCGGTAGCATTCCGCCGATCCGCTAGGGGATTAGTGTAATGGCAGCACGACTGATTCTGGTTCAGTTAGTACAGGTTCGAATCCCGTATCCCCTGTTTCTCTGAGAATTCAACACGCCCCGACCCTGTGCTCGGGGCTTTTCTGTTGCGTACCGGGTGATTCAGGAGTCCTGCCAGCGGCGGAGGATGCGGGCGACCTCGTCACGGTGCTCGCTCTCATCGCGGGCCATGTCCTCGAGCTGGACCTGAAGACCCTTCATGCCCAGTTCCTCAGCCTCAGCAGAACGCTTGGCGTAGCGGTCGTGAGCCTCGGTCTCGGCAGCGAGAATGGCTTCGAGCATCTCGTGGGCGCTGTCGGCACGGGGAACGGGCTTGGGGGTGGTCGTCGGCTCGCCACCCAGGGCAACGATCTTGCCGGCAAGGTATTGGGCGTGCAGCGTCTCGTCGGCAATCTCGGCCTCGAAAAAGGCTTTGAGCTCAGGGCGAGAGGGGCCGCTGACCTTGGCGGCGTAGGTCATGTACTGGATTACGGCTGACAGCTCGTAGGCGAGATCCTCGTTGAGGTCGTTGATCAGACTCTGTGTGTTCATGGCATGAACTCCTTTCTCTGCGAGCATCGTGCCGCGAACCCGCGAGGATGCCGCGTGAGGATGGTATGCCGGGGGATGATGCACAACCCGAGCAAATGGAATGAGGACTTCCGTGTGCCACGGCTCTGTGAGCCGTGCGAAACGACCAGCATGGCCAAAATGGCCGTGGCACACAAGAGAACGAGTTGACGCAAGATGCTCTCAGAAGCCTCTGCACAAACCAATACCCAAGGACGACCCCGTGTTCTTGATGGTTTCCGGGCGGGCGAGAACGGGAGCGCCAAGAATAAAGGCACCCTCCCCCCAGCCCCCTCCCGCGAGGCGCGGGAGGGGGAGCATGAGAAGACAGAGCACAAGTACCAGAACACAAGTACCAGAGCACAAGCACCAGAGCACAAGTAGGAAATGGAATCCGTATGCCCTGCGGACTCTCTCACCCGTCATCGGTCGGCAACTGCTGCCGAATGTCGTCGGCGAGGTCATCTTCGCCCAGCGCCTCATACAGCCGAAGGAGTGTCCGCATCGCGTCGACCGCCCTGGGATGGTTGGCACCTTGCAACCCCTCGACCGCTTGTTCGAGCAGTGGGCGGGCCTCGGCGAGTTGGCCCGCGTTGAGGAGGTTGCGGCCGTAGAGATGGCGGTACCACGCCAGGGCGGGGTGGGCAGCGGGCAGGGCAACTTCGGCAGAAGCAACAATGCTTGCATAGAGCGGGCGTGCCTCGTCGGCCCGGTCGGTCTCATCGAGCAGGCTTGCCAGATAGAGCCTGGCTGCGAGCAAGTCGTTGTGGGTCGGCTCGAGCGTGCGCTCGAGCACCTCGACCGCCCGGCGAAACTCGGCCTCGGCCTGGTCGGGTTTGCCTGTTTGCTTGAGGAGCAAGCCCAGACGCAGCCGGGCGCGGGCGGCGTTGGGATGGTCGGGCCCCTTGTCCTGCTCCAACGCCTCGACCGATCCTCGCAAAAGCCCGGCCGCTTCCTCGGTCTGGCCCTGCATTGCGAGCACTTCGCCGAGATTGCCACGGAGGATCGCAAGCAGCGAGGGGTCGGGCTCGGCGAGCGCTTCAGCAGCGGCGAGCGCCTCGCGGTAGAGGGGCTCGGCGGCTTCGAGATTGCGTGTGAGCTTGTGAACCTGCGCCAGTGCATTGAGCGTCTCGATCGTGCGCTTGTGTTGATCGCCGAGTGTTCGTCGGGCTCGTTCGAGGACATCGCTCAGGAGTTGCTCAGCCTCGTCGGTCTGTCCGAGGTTACGCAGCACGACCCCGAGCGAATACTCGGCAAAGAGGGCCATCTCGCCATCGGGCCCCTCGACCTCCGCCGCGGCCTCCCAGGCACGGCGGAGGTGGGGCTCGGCCTCTTGCCACAACCCGAGGTTGAAGTAGGTCCGCCCGATGATCCGACGGAGCGCAGCCTCGGTCCGGGGCTGATCGGCAAGGTCGTCCCCGATCGAGGCGGCCGCCTTGTCCACGATTGTGCGCACCGTCACATCCTTGCCAGAGCCCTTGGTCGGGTCGGGGGCGGTGAACCACCGTTCGAGCGTGTCGATCACCTCCTGTTTGGCGGCGGCTTCTGCCTCTTGGGCAGCAAGGGCGGCGGTCTTGGCCTGGGTCTCGATGGCAAGATCGGAAAGTGCCCGAGATTTCTGGCTATAGAGCACGCTCATCGAGATCGCAAAGACCACCAGCAC
>JAJRZG010000186.1 GCA_024275365.1 Planctomycetota bacterium
GTCCACCCCCTCAAAGAGCACGGCATGCACCGCCTCGGTGATCGGCATCTCGACCCGGTATTTGCGGGCCAGGTCCATCACGCTGCGGGTTGTGGCAACTCCTTCGACGACTAAGGGTGAATCTTTGAGGTAGGTGGCGAGCTTGGTGCCCTTGCCCAGTGCCTCGCCACAGGAGCGGTTTCGGCCCTCGGGACTAAAGCAGGTGGTGGCGAGGTCGCCCACGCCCGCGATGCCAAAGAAGGTCTCGGGGCTTGCCCCCATCGCGCTGCCCAGGCGGGCGATCTCGGCAAGCCCCCGGGCGAGCAGGGCACTCTTGGCGTTGTACCCGGCCGCGAGCCCGTCGAGCACGCCGGCTGCCAAGGCGATGACATTCTTTGTCGCAGATGCCAACTCGACGCCGAGCACATCGGGGTTGGTGTAGATCCGCAGGTAGCTGGTGCCGAAGAGTTGTTGGACGCGGGTTGCAAAGACCGGGTCGTCGCTCGCGGCGATCATGGTCGCGGGAAGCCCCCGGGCAAGCTCGGCTGCGATTGTGGGGCCACTGAGGACAGCCATCGGGCGGGGTTTGGCATCGGGGTCATCAGCGAGCACATCGGCGATGATCTGCGTGGGGCGGAGCAGGGTTTCGTTCTCGATCCCTTTGGCGACACTGACCACCCCGGCTACTGGGGGCACCAGTGGGCGGAGCCTTGCCCAGGTCTCGCGGATGAACTGCACGGGGATGGCACTGACGATGACATCTGCCCGTTCGAGCGCGTCGGCATCTGCGAAACAGACCTTGACCGCCTGGGGCAGCTCGAACCCCTCGAGCCGATGGCTTTGGCGGGTTTGCGCCAGGGCACCCGCTTCGTCAAGGCTGTGACCCCACATACGGACGGTTGGGGGCAGAGGTGCTGCGATGCCAGCCTCGGCTGGTGCTTTGGTGGGGGCGATGGTCTGGTTTGGACCAAGCAACAGCGGGGCACAGACCAGCCCCATCTGCCCCAGGCCGAGGATGCAGACGGTTTGGGGGGGGAGAGTCTCGGGCATCGGGAAGCCTCCATCTTGGTGTGAGCCGAGGGGGGCGACCCGGCCCTTGCCCCATGAGAACACCGGACCGAACCGGCAGCCCGGCCTCTGCGTAAGGTAGTCGCCCGATCGCGGGCACGCGGGGCTACCATGCCCTCGCATTGCCCGGCCTGCACTCCGCCTGCCGGGTGGAGTAACTGCAAAGACCCCGCCGGGCATTCGGCCCGCCAAGACCCAGACCCCCCTCCCCACGGAGCCGACGCTCATGGCCTCAGCCGAACACGACCACGCCCATGGCCCCGACTGCACACACGACGACGAGGACGGCCGCATGGTCGCCTGCTCGCACGGCGACACCAGCGAGCGGAGCCTCGTGCTCTACTTTATTGGGGGTATCCTGCTGCTCTCGACGCGGGCTGCCGACTGGATGGGCGTGACCGACCCGGATATCGCGCAGATCCCCGCGGTCATCGCGGCCTTCCTGCTGAGTTCGTCGCTGCTCTTTCAGGCGTGGAAAGAGATCCGCCGGGGGGCAGCCAGCAGCTCGACGCTTGCCGCGATTGCCATCATCGCGGCGATCGCAGCGACCAAGTATGAAACCGCAGGGTGGCTTGCGTTCATCCTGCTTGTTGCTGATGCGGTGCTCAACCGGACTGCCTTTGGCGCTCGCCGGGCGATCGAAGACCTTGTCGCCCTCACGCCCGACACCGCCCGCATTGTTGTGGATGGTGTCGCACAGGATGTCAGTCTCAGCGAGGTCAAGGTCGGGGACATCGTCCGCGTCCGACCCGGCGAGAACCTGCCGGTCGATGGCGTGGTGATGACCGGGCGGACCACGATCAACCAGGCCTCTCTCACCGGCGAGGCTGTCCCCGTCGAGGTGGAGGAGGGCGACGAGGTCTATGCAGGCACGACCAACCTGACCGGGCCTCTGGACATGCGGGCGACACTTGTTGGCGGCGATACGACCATCGGCAAGGTCAGCCAGCTCATCCGCGAGGCGGAGGAAACCCGCTCGCCCAGGCAGGCGCTGATCGAACAGGTTGCGAAGTTCTTTGTGCCGGTGGCTCTGTCGGTTGCTGGCGTGGTCTGGTTTGTGATGAGCCAGAACCCCGAACTCAAAGACGAGGCCACCCTCACAGCGATCACCGTGCTGATCGTCTGCTGCCCGGCCTCGCTGCTGCTTTCGAGCCCGAGCGCCACCGTCGCGGCCTTTGCCTCGGCCGCCCGGCTCGGTGTGCTCATTAAAGAGGTGAACTATCTTGAGGCTGCGGCTTCGATCGATGCGGTCGTCATGGACAAAACGGGCACGATCACCACCGGCCGGTTCGAAGTCTCTCGACTCGTCCCAGCACCGGGCGTCGAGGGTGCTGAACTGTTACAGGCAGCCGCCAACGCTGAACAACACTCCAACCACCCGCTTGCGCAGTCAATCCTCCGCACGGCACGCCAGGCCAAGATCGAGCCGGATGGCTCCAACGACTATGAAGAGATCCACGGCCGGGGCGTGCGCGCCAAGACGAGCCTGGGCGAACTCTGCGTCGGACGGGCGACATGGCTCCGTGAGATCGCACCGGGAATCGCAGAAGACATCGCGGCTGTCGAACAGAAAATCGAAGGCATCACCGGCGTCCATGTCATGCGCGATGGCAAGTACCTCGGCGCAGTCGGGCTCGAAGACAAGGTCAAGCCCGGCACGGCCGGCGTCATCACCCACCTCCGCGACCTCGGTGTGCGCACGATCGCCATCTTTACCGGCGATCGGCTCAGCGTCGCCCGGCGCGTCGGCCAGACGGTCGGCGTCGATGCGATCGAGGCCGAGTGCCTCCCCGAAGAAAAGCACGAGCAGATCAAGCAGATGGTCGCCCAGGGCTACCGCACGATGATGGTCGGCGACGGCATCAACGACGGGCCTTCGCTGGCTGCTGCCGATGTCGGCGTGGCGATGGGGCTTTCCGGCTCAGACATCGCGACCAACTCGGCCGGCATCGCCCTGATGACCGACGACCTCAACCGCATCCCCTTCCTGATGGAACTGGCCCGAAAGACACGGGTCATCATCGCCCAGAATATCGCAGCCTCGATCGTGATCGTGCTCATCGGGCTCGTGCTGGCAGCCACCGGGATGCTCGAAGTCTGGGAGGCGGGGCTCTACCACTTTGCTGGTGAAATCTTCGTCTTTGCGAACAGTTTCCGACTCTTCCGCTTCGGCGAGAACTTCACCGAGGCTGAGGAAGCAGCCAAGACGCAGCAGGTGGTGCGCCGCGAGGCGAGCATCCGGGGCTTGAGCGCCCAAGGGGCGTAGGTTCTGTTTCACGGATCAGTGGGGCGGGTGTCTCGCCCGCTTCGCGTTCTCAGTGTCGGCGTCCGGCTCTGCACGCCCCGGCGCGATAGACTTCCTGCATGAGCACCACGATCACCTTCTTCGGCCACTCGGCATTTGCGGTCGAGACCGAACAGACCCGCATCCTCATCGACCCCTTCCTCACCGGCAACCCCCTTGCTGAAGCGGCCGGGATCAGAGCCCTCGACCAGGAGGCCGACGCGATCGTCCTCACCCACGGCCACGCCGACCACTTCGGCGACACGATCCCCATTGCGAAACGCACCGGTGCGACGATCTTCTGCGCCTTCGAGGTCCACGAATACCTCAACGAGCAAGGCATCACCAACACCGAGCCGGGCAACCCCGGCGGGCGCATCGAGGCTGACTGGGGATGGGTCGCCTTCACCCAGGCGTTCCACTCCTCTTCCTACAACGGCCGCTACATGGGCCAGCCGATGGGCGCGGTCGTCCACATCGGCGGCAAGACCATCTACCACTGCGGCGACACCGGCCTCTTTGGCGATATGAAACTCCTCGGCGAAATCTACAAACCAGGCCTCGCGATGATCCCCATCGGTGACCGATTCACGATGGGCCCCGACCTTGCCACCCGTGCAGCCGAGATGATCGCTGCCCCGCTCGTCATCCCCATCCACTACAAAACCTTCGGCCTGCTCGAGCAAGATGCGAGCGGGTTCACCCCCAGGGGTGTCACAGTCCGGGAGTTGACGGCTGGAGAGAGTCTGACGCTGGAGTAGCAGCCACCCAGACCAGCAAGCCTCAGTCACTAGTCATGTCCCAATAACAGCTCCCACGCCAAACACCACCCTGTTTTTGGTATAGTGCGCCAAATCGCTTGGAACCATCGCCCCCCGGCAGTATCATGCACCCACAGGAGAGAATGACATGGGTATGTATGTTTGTACCCGCCAGCACATGCTGGCGTGCGTTGTGGCGGTTGGTTGTGCGGGGGCTGGCTCGCCGATGGCGGATGTGGTGGTGCTTAACCCCACAGCCGACAACACACTCTATCAAGACAACACCGGCAGCCTGAGCAACGGCGCGGGCCAGCACTTCTTTGCGGGCACCAACTCGGGGGGCAAAGTCCGCCGCGGGCTGCTCCGGTTTGATGTCGCGGACTCGATCCCGCAGAACGCCACCATCACGAGCGTCACGCTCCTGCTCCATGTCTCGCGCTCGGCGGGCGGCCCCTCGATGGTCGCCATCCACCGGACGCTGCGCGACTGGGGCGAGGGAACGACCGACGCCGACGGGGCTGAGGGGGGCGGCGGCCCGGCGACCCCGGACTCGGCGACATGGCTGCACTCGTTCTACGACCAGACCTTCTGGGCCAACCCGGGCGGCGACTTTGACCCAACCGCCAGCGCCTCGCTCCTCGTCGGCGATCAGGGCGACTATGCCTGGTCTTCACCAGAAC
>JAJRZG010000187.1 GCA_024275365.1 Planctomycetota bacterium
CTGCAATGTCGGCGCAGCCTACGCCTTTGCGGCAAGTGGCGAGTGCGCGTGCCCGGTGGATATCAACGACGACGGCCAGCTCAACACGCGCGATGTGCTCGCGTTCCTCGGGCTCTATGCCGAGGGCGATTGCCGCGCCGATTTTGATCGTGATGGCTCGGTCAACACGCGCGATGTGCTCGCCTTTCTCAATGCGTTCATCCTCGGGTGTGATGGCTGACTCGCACACGGCTGTGTCCATATGGCACCCGTGTCAGACGCCCCGTTCCCCCAAGCGGGGCGTCTTTCTGCGCTTCAGGGTTGAGGCATGAACGCGGAGACGCGGAGGCAGGAACGCGAAGGACGCAAAGAGCGCGAAGTGGCGGAGGGAAGGCAGAAGGCAGAAGGCAGAAGGCAGAAAGGCATTTCACCGCTGAGAAGGCAGAGTTGCGCGGAGGAAAGGCAGAGGAGTCTGACCAGAGAGATCCAGAACCCACAGAGGAAGAGCCGAGCGGGGGCAAGATGGGGATTGCGCCACGGGCGGCTTGCCCGCTGTGTGGCTTTGGGTGGTGCGAGCAGCACTGGCGGACAAGCCGCCAGATGGGGATGAAGACCTGCCGCTCCTCCCCGGAGCTACAAACTCTGGTGGGTTGAACATCCCATCAAGGAGCAACAGGCATGATTCCAGCACTGGGCTGGGATGGGTCAATCACCGAGCAGGTCGGGTCGGCGGGCTCTTGTGCGTGTGAGCATCTGTTCGAGGCGCCATGCAGCGACGGCCTGGTGGTCACCGCTGAGGAGGACCTCGGGGACCTCAAGCCCCTCCCAGGTGCGTGGCTTGGTGTAGTGGGGGTAGTCGAGGAGGCGGGTGTCTTTGGGGATGCCGAGCGCGAGCAGGAGCTTGGGGGGGATGGGGGTGCCGATGGCGTCGGTCGTGGGGGCGGGGTTGAAGCTGTCCTGGGCGGCGGAGTCTTCATCGCCGAGGACGCCGGGGATGAGGCGGATGATGGCATCAATGAGGATGAGTGCAGCCAGTTCGCCGCCCGAGAGGACATAGTCGCCGAGGGAGACTTCGAGGGGCCTGAGTTTCTCGACGACCCGCTCGTCGAGGCCCTCGTAGTGTCCTGCGATGAGGAGCAGGCGGGGTTTGGTCGCGAGCGTCTCGACGAGCGGCTGGGTGAGGGGGGTGCCCTGGGGCGTGAGGAGGATCCGCGTTGCGGGGCGGGGGTCGAGTGATTCGACATCGCAGACCGCGTCCCAGACGGGCTGGGCTTTCATGACCATGCCGGGGCCGCCGCCATAGGGACGGTCGTCGGTCTTGTGGTGCTTGTCTGTGGTGTAGTCGCGGATGTCGTGTGCGTGCCACTCGACGAGCCCGGCAGCACGGGCGCGGGGAGGGATGGAGAATCCCAGTGGGGCGGGGCTCTCGGTGGAGAACATCTCGGGGAAGGTGGAGAGGATGTCGAAGCGGATGGGCATGGGGGATGGTATGGGTGTGGGGATGAGTGGGTGAGGGAGGTGGTACGGTTCTCCGAACCGTGTCTCTACGAGCCCTGTGCGCAAGCACAGGGTTTCGCATCACACAAACGCCCGCGTATACACCCGTGCTTGCGCTCGGGGCTCGTAAAGACACTGCCGTTCGGAACTCGAAGAGGTGCACTCGGGGTTCGCAATACTCCACACGGCTCGTATCAAACACCAACTGCGTATGCACAAACCCTATTACTCACACCCGGGTTTTGATACCCATTCATTGAAGAACCCCAGCAGGTCGCGGGTGTTGATGGAGCCGTCGTAGTCCCAGTCGGTGAAGATGCTGCGGTTGAGCCACGCTGCGATGTAGGCGGCAACATCCTCGGCATCGACCGAGCCGTTGTCGTCAAAGTCGGCCCGGCACCCGGGGCCGAGGTAGGCCACCCAGCCCTCGCCGTCGCCGTCGGGATTGGTGCCTGTGCCGACGATGGTGCGGCCATCGGCCGAGACGGCGTAGGCCACCGAGATGTGCCGCCAATCCTGGTGGTCCTCGATGCCGTGCTCGGTGAGGACATCGGTCAGCCAGCGCATGCCGTCCTCTGGTGTCCAATAGAAAGCACCGAACGGCCCTTGCTCGATAGCGACCTGGCCGACGATGACATTGCCATCCCACGAGGTGCCGTAGGCGCGGCTCCATCGTTCCTGCTCAAATGTTCCGCTGAGTCTGACCATGCCGGTCTCTTCGGTCCACCGGAAGGCCCTTTGGCCAACGGAGTTGCCTGTCCCCACAACGACGGACCCATCGGCAGAGACACCGATCGCGGAACTCTCAAAGGAGCCGCCGTCCAGATCGCCGAGGCCGACCATGCCGGTTTCTTCGGTCCATCGGAAGGCCTCGTTACCCTCTGCACCCGACGCTCCACCAACAATTACCTGTGGAGCAAGAGAAACGGCGTTCGCACTACCCCCGAACCGGCCACCGGGCAAACGACCGAGGCGCACCATGCCCGTTTCAGCAGTCCATTTGTATGGTTCCCCGTTGCTGCGGTCGGAACTGCTGTAGCCGACGATGATGTCTCCATGCGCGGAAATACCAAGTGCCTCGCTTCGATCTCCGCCGGGAAGAAAACCGAGACTCACCGCTCCAGTTTCTTCTGTCCAGCGAAATCCGTGCCTCGTGCCGTTGCCGGGAAAGCCTCCGAGAACAACTCGTCCGAGGCTGCTGATACCACCAGTCGTATCGGCAACCTCTCCGGGCATGATCGAACGCAACCCGCCATCGAGAGTCCAGAGCACAACTTTCAATCCGAAGATCCCGGTATCGCCGCTGACGACCAGGCCCTCTGGCGAGATATCCACAGCTGAGGGACTCCCCCCGCCGTTGAGCGTACCCACACCGGTAAAGTACGGTTGGGCAGAGAGTGTGTGGGCTGCTGCGGCAAGCAGCAGCCCACACGGCATGACAGTTCTCAGGCGACTGTTCACTTTGGGTTCCTCACGACGGGTCGCTCACTCATGGCCCGATACTCTCAATCATCTTGTTGATGAGGACAGTGATGTTGTCCGCAATTAGAGGATCATCCGAGCCGGACTGGTGGTTGCTCACGACGATGTCGTCGAAGCCGTCGCCGTTCATGTCCCCGACCTCGATTAACGCGGCACTGTCGGTTTTTTTCCCGCTGAAGCCCTCGGTGTCAAAGATGTAGGTCTGCGTTGCAGACTTTGCCATGAATGACCCGTCCGACAATCCAAGCAGAACACCGACCGCGCCTTCCCAATCCACACAATCGGTCAGAATGCAATGGTCATAGTGCCTCAGCGCCACGACAAGATCAGGATACGCATCGGCATTGAGCCGCCCGCTGGAGATGCCGTGGGCAAAGTGGGCATTACCTGCATCGGGCTCAAAGACCTGGTAGGGTGCCGGGCCGTTGTTGGGATCCCAGTCACAGTTGTTCTCGAACTGGCCGGAGGAGACTCCCTTGAAGACCGAAACCGCGAGGTCTATTTCCCTGACCGCGGCAAAGTCCCAGAGCGTGTCGGCCCCGAACAGCCCGGAAGTGGCCGTCACGAAGTCCCAGGTGAACTCGCAGCCGGACGGCTTGTCCTCGTTGACAGGAGTGAACTGAAGGCTCCCGAGATTGGCAGCCTTGGTGATCGTGGGACTCAGCGTGTTTGGGGTCACGAAGTCGAGCAACGGCTGGCCGGGGCCGAACGGGAAGAAATCACCCGCGACGATGTCACCCGGAGCGGTGTCGTTGGTGATGCCGAGAGAAACTTCGTCTATCTCAAAAGTAAGTGGGTTGTTAAGAGTGGTGGTATTCTTGAACACCACCACTTCATCCCACTGCTCTCCCGGCTGGCCGCAGTTGCTGGCGGCTGCGATGATGTCGATATCGCCGTCGAGATCGAAGTCTTCGGCAACAAGGCCGCGGAGTGAGAGGTCGGTCACGGTGAACTCCACAGGCGGCTCGTTAATGCCATCATCAAAGTAGCCATCCCCATGGTTCTTGTAGACCAACATATACCCTGTGAATGTGATGGGGTTGTACCCCA
>JAJRZG010000188.1 GCA_024275365.1 Planctomycetota bacterium
CACCGTTGTCAAACTTGTGGGAGAGGATCACATCTTCGAGCTTGAACGCCCCGCCATCGCGGCTGTACGCCCCCACAACCTTGTACTTCCATTCGCCCGCGACAACACCGCTTGCCCCGATCTTGGTCCGCCGCAGGTTGAAGCCATTGGTGAGATCCTCGTCGGGGGCCGAGGTATCACGGAAGTTGAGGTGGTACCGGACCTGAGACTGCCCAGAGATATTGAGCCGATAGTCGCCGTCAGCCGAGGCGAGAAAGAACTTGCCGTCGTGCCCGGCAGTGCCCCCAGCCTGGAAACTCACGCGGGCACCCGCGTCTGCGAGCAACTCGCGTTCGAGGGCGTTGGTGTCGCCAGCGAGTGCGCTCCCAGCGAGAATGGCGAGAATGAGACAGGTCTGCATGGATCGAGGGTTCATGGACTTCTGCTCCTTCGGCCGTGAATAAGTGGGTGGTAGTCAACGCTCGACCGATCGCGTTGATTGATCGAGAATACTCAGCAGTCACCTGGGATTCCGTCCTGATGCGCCAAGAGTGCGCTAAGGCTGAGTGGAGACAAATTGACAGGGATATCCACCTACTTCCAAAAAGACAACCGGCCGCCCCAAAGGGACGGCCGGTTGATAGTGATGCGAGAGTTGCTTGTCTCTTAGAAGACGAGCTGCATCTGGAGGCGGAGCATCCACTGACTGTCCTGACCAGCAGCGAGAGGCAGGGTGCCTGTCGACTGGTCCGGGACGGAGAATCCGGCAAGGTAGGAGCCGGGCTGATCGTTCAAGAACCACTGCACATCAGCAGTGAACTTGGCGACATGGCTGCCCGGGAAGAAGTAGTAGTTCCCACCGACAGTGAGGGTGTGGAAGTCGTCGTCAGCACCTGCGGGGACGACATCACCATCGATGAAGATCGCATCCCAGCGTGCAAAGGCCTCGAAGTTGTCGGTAAAGAACATGCCGCCCTGGACGACTGCACCGTAGTTATCGACGCTCGTGCTGCCAGCGGGATCAACACTGCGGCCTGTGAACGCACCAAAGGCGTTCCAGCCATCACCCTCGACGCTGACATCAACAGAATACTGGATGAGGTCAAAGTCGGCGGGAGCCGTACCACCGAAGGTGGTGGTGTTCCCGGTGTCGCCGTGGGTCTGCCAGTGGAATGCACCACCGACCATGCCCGCGTACCCCTCGGTGCCACGCCAGCTGGTGAAGTCGTCAAACTGGGCCCAGTCACCGGACCATTTGAACTCGACACGACCGGTCAGGCCCCAGTCGGCCTCGACGGTGGCGTTGTAGTAGGGTGTGTTGGCGGTGCCAGCACCGTCATCGATCGCACCGATGACCTTGAAGTTGTCGGCGGTATAGGAGAGTGCAACACCCTGTGTGTACTCGCCGCTGAAGATGCCATCCGTGACCGAGCGATCGGCAGCGAGCTGGTTCCGGTCATCGACCATGCGCTCGCGGGTGCTCGGCACGAGGAACTGACCCCAGATGACGGTCATGCCGTTATCAAAGGTGTAGGTGCCGTAGGCATCAGCCAGCTCGAACCCACCGTTGCCTTCGGTATCGAAGTAGCCACGGATGTAGTAGCCGAGGTTCTGGTTCCCGACATTGCCACCGAGCTCGAGAGCTGCGCGGGTCATGTCGAAGCCGTTGGTGAAGTCCTCATCAGGGGCGACGGTGTCGCGGTTATTGAAGGTATAGCGGAACTGCATGTAGCCGCCAATCTCCAGACGATTGTTCCCGGCAGCGTCGCTCAGGAAGAACGAGCCGTCGTGGCCGGCGGTGCCGCCAGCCTGGAAGCTGGCGCGAGCACCAGCATCGGCGAGAAGCTCACGCTCCAGGGCCGAGTTATTGGCGGTCTGAGCGGTGGCAACACCCGCGCTCATGGCCGCACCAACAAACAGAGCAAGCATCCTGGTCCGATTCATGTCTGTGACTCCTTCGATGCAGGATTGGGGATGCCCTTACTCTGGGCTATCCCGTGGTTCCAGTTACTTTGTGACCTACTTGAAACGACGCCGGCATCACCGTGACCCGGCACATAAGACTTTTAATTCAACTTCGACAAGCAACTCGTGCTGAAACCATGCCTGTCGATTCTGAGACACATCGGCTGTCCAATGTTTCCCGGTTGTGTAAGGACTAACTTGTAGCCCACTTGACCGCCTTTGTCCAGTCGGCCCGGGATCCATCCCAAGGCCGCTTTTCTCCGGCACTGATCGCGTTATCGGCGACGATCGCCACGCTACGCTAGTATTTACTTGCAAACTCTACGAGTCCAATCGTTTTCCCGCAAGTTCATTCATGTTGGGCTGATTCCGCTACAATACCGTACAAATACCGTGCAACTCTCAAGCTTTGCGCAATCCGAGCGCATCTCACGCTGAAATACCGCCAATTCTCGCTATCCTGCTCCATTCTCCTCAAGAGATCCGCACGAATCAGGCCGGTTTGAGACACCCATTTTTTTATGACTTCAGCCCAAAAAATACTCATTGTCGAAGATGAACAGGACCTCGCCGAGCTTGTTGCCATGCAGCTAGAGCGGGCTGGCTATGCACCCCACCAGGCCCACGACGGCCGAACCGGGCTCCGCATGGCGGCAGAAATTCAACCCGATCTGGTTCTCCTCGATGTCATGCTGCCCGAACTCACCGGCATCGAGGTTGCCCAGAGACTCCGGGTTGACCCCGCCACGAGTGACATCCCGATCATCATGCTGACGGCAAGGGCAGCTGAAACTGACGAAGTTACCGGACTCTCAGCCGGGGCAGATGATTACATCACCAAGCCGTTCTCCCTCAGCGTTCTGCTTGCTCGGATCGAGACTGTCCTCCGCAGGGCTGGTGCTGACCATGCCCCCAGCGAACCTCTGATCGTCGGTTCCATCGAGATTCAGGCAGACACCCACCGGGTCTTGATCGAGAGCAATGAGGTCTTGCTCACCCCGACCGAGTTTCGCCTGCTGACCTGCCTTGTCGAGGGCCGGGGCACCGTGCTCTCAAGGCAAGATCTCATGCGAAAGGCGATCGGGCCGGGTGTCCGGGTTACTCCCCGGACCATCGATGTCCATATCACCGCCCTCCGTCGTAAGCTCGGCGACGCAGGTGGGCTGCTCGAGACCGTCCGAGGCATCGGCTACCGGATAGAACAACCAGCCGCGACCGAGACGAACGATTGATCGCCCCTGTGCCCGCGATGGTCGATCGGCAGCATCACCCGGCAGTGCCGAGGGGATAACGACCAATGATGACCGCGGGATGCCCAACCCACTGGTTGCGTGTGATCTCCGGTTCCGTCCCAACGGGACGATGGGTTGTTGCCACGGGTGGAGTGCAGCCCGGAGGGCGGAACGGAACCCGTGGTGTGCCGAAGATGGAGTCTCCCGCCCAGGAGGAGTGGAGGAGGTTGCCACGATTCCGTCGCCCCTCCCGGGGCTCAATAAAGTATCATCCCCCTCCACGGGTTCCGCAGACTGCGCCGCTCCACCCGTGGCTACAGACCTGCGCCCCATACGGGGCGAAATCAGAGACTGGAGGGCAAGATGCCCACCCCACCGAAAATACAGCGTTTCTATCCTTCTTATAGATACACCTCGATACACCCGATGACCACACGCCCCACCACTCTCACAACAGCCCTCCCGTTCATGCCCGCCATCATCGCGGTCTGGATCTTGGCTGCCGTCGGCCAAGGGTTGGTCTGGTTCGGTGTCTTCATTACTCTTGCGCTCGCAGCCGGATGGTGGCTCGCGCACCGTCATGCGCAGCAGTTGCGCTCTCAAGCAACCACTCTCGATCATGCCATCCAACAGATCGACGAGCTTGTGAGCACCAAAACTCACGAGCCCGAGGCGGTCGTGGCTCTGGTCCGAGAACGACTGACAACCGCCAACGAAGACACCCGATCGAGTACGGCAGTGTTCGAGGCGATTGATGAACCGGTCCTCGCGCTCAACGCAGACAACGCGATTTCATCGGCCAACCAGGCCGCCTCCGCCTTGCTCAACCCGGGGTCGTCGGGGCGTATGCTCGGCGAGTTGCTCGACCAACTTCTGCCCGACGAGCGTGCGCTGAACGCAATCGCCAAAGCACAGCGGGGCGAAACAGCGCGCGCACAAGCGAGGCTGCTCACAAGTGATGGGCCGCGAATCATCGAGATCGCTGCGGAACCGATCACAGGCCAGCCCTTCAGCGTGACGAACCCACCGACAGTCGTGGTTACACTTCGTGATATCACCGAGCAGGCAATCGCTATGCAGCTCAAGACCGACTTTGTCGCGAACGCTTCGCATGAACTCCGCACGCCCCTTGCCTCGATCAAGGCGGCTGCCGAGACGCTGCACGAGATTGGGGAAGAGGACCCGACGATACGCGGAAGACTCATCTCGATGATCGCCTCAAACGCCGAGCGGCTGGAAGAACTCTCACGCGACATGCTCGACCTCTCGAGCCTCGAATCACCCGAGGCAGCGTGCGTAACCGAGAGTGTTGATCTCACAGTAATCACAACAGGATTGGCTGAGTTGTTCGATGAGCAGAGCAAGGCGCGACGGGTCACGCTTGAGTTTGACCTCGACGATCGGCTCAAAGCCATCTGGACCGACCCGAGGCTGATTCGGCTTGTGCTGCGAAACCTCATCGGCAACGCGGTGAAGTTTGCCGACGCGGGGACTGTGGTGCTCGTCCGGGGGGCGGTTTCCGAGAATAAGGTGTCAGGAACCTTTTCTCACACAATCTCGTCAGTCCCACTAGGCTCGGGCTCGTCAGCAACAACCGACACAGCAGGAACCGCCCGCCTCGACGCAAAGCTCGAAGTCATCGACAAGGGGATCGGCATCCCCATCGCCCAACAGCAACGGATCTTCGAGCGGTTCTTTCAGGCTGACGAGGCACGGACGGGCTCACCCCGCCGGCGGGGCACCGGGCTCGGCCTGGCGATCGTCAAGCACGCCCTCCTCGCCCTGGGGGGCACGATCAAGGTCGAATCCGTCTGGCAGCAGGGAACAACGATGACCGTGGAGTTGCCGGGGTGTGTGGAGGCGGGGCGAGTTTAAAGGTGTCAGGAACCTTTCTTGACACTGCCCACAACTCCCTGTACCATACCGACATGGGAAGACCAAACCGAGTATCGCGTGGCGGCCTTGTCTACCATGTCCTCAACCGTGCGAACGCTCGGCAAACGATCTTCGAGGACGATCCCGACTATGAGGCCTTCGAGCGGGTACTCGAACAGGCGGTTGAGCGGTTCGATATGCGGCTGCTGGCCTACTGCGTGATGCCCAACCACTGGCACATGGTGGTCTGGCCTCGAAAAACCGGCGAGCTGTCACAGTTCACCGGGTGGCTCACCCTGACACACACCCAACGCTGGCACGCCCATCGGCAGAGCATTGGGGCTGGGCATGTGTATCAGGGGCGGTTCAAGTCGTTCCCGATCCAGGACGACTCCCACTTCTTCACGGTCTGCCGATATGTCGAACGCAACGCCTTGCGGGCCAAGCTGGTCAGATGCGCCGAGAACTGGCCGTGGTGCAGCCTTGCTCGCTGGAAGTTTGGCACCCCAGCAGAAAAATCGCTGCTTGCCGCCTGGCCCAAGGCGCGAGGAACGCGCTGGTGCGATCGTGTGAACGCGGCACAAACCAAGGAAGAGTTGGCAGCACTCCGCTGTTGTGTCGAGCGTGGCCGCCCGTTTGGTGGGGATGCCTGGCGCGACCGGATCGCCCGCCAACTGGGGCTCGAAAGCACGCTTCGACCCCGGGGCAGACCGAAAAAGCAAATATAAGGTTCCTGACACCTTTATTTGAGCGGTGCAACCTCCACACCCCGGAGCTGTTCCAGACGCGCAGCGACCAACGCGAGAAACACTTCCTCTCGCAAGGTGTCGCCAAACCGCCCGACCCGACACGCCAGGCGCATCCGGACCGGGTCGGCAGTCTCTGGTCCGTCGAGCCGATCGATCGTCAGGGTTGCTGGCTCGTCGCGCGAGGTTCGCAGCGTGTAGATCAGCCGCGAGGGGTCGGGGCGTTCTAGCCGGACCTTGACCAGTTCGCTCTTGCCCAGGGCGACCGCGACAGCCGCCTCGACATCGACCCAGTCAGCATCAACCCGGATCACCGATTCCCCTGCCTCAACGCCCACCTCCACCACAGACTTCCCGGCGAAGCTGGCTGAATCGGACGAGCACCCTGCCACGGCCGCAAGCCCGAACACCGCCACACCCACTCCCGCCGCCCCCACTCTCGCTACCCCATCAAACGCCCCTAACAGCCTGGTAATCAACGAGTTACGACGGTATATCCCACGCCACCTGCCCGAGCTAGACTTGTCTCCTGCGGAATCAAAAACGCCGGGCAGCCCGCTGTGTGGGTTGGGCTGGGTCGGCGAGGTGTGGAGTTGGATTCCTTTGGACATCACGGTGCAAGTTCCTTCGGGTGCTGCCGGGCTGGCGATTGTCGGGGCCGACGAACGGCACCTCAAGATGATCCGCGAGACCCTCGGCGTCAATATCGCCTCCCGAGACGGGTTGGTGCGGATTCAGGGCGATCCTGCGCCTGTATCGGCTGCCAGGGCTGTGCTTGACCAACTCGCCAAGTGGGGAGGAGAACGGGGGAGCATGGCGGGCGAGACGCCCGCCCCACTGGATGGGAAGCCCAGCCCACACAATGGCCCAAACATGCCCTCTCGGCAGACAGTACTCGAAATCATCGCAGAGCAAGCCGGCTCGGTCTCGCAGATTATCCAAGGCAACGGCCCGGGCACGGCTCCGCACGCTGTCCCGGGGCTGGGCACTGAGTCGCTCGATCCTTGGGACGGGCGGATCGAGGTCTATGTCCGTGGTCGGCAGGTCCGGCCTCAGACGGTCAATCAGCAGATATACCTCGATGCGATCCGCGACAGCGACCTGACCATCGGCATCGGGCCAGCGGGCACGGGCAAGACCTATCTCGCGGTCGCTGCGGCGGTCCACCTGCTCAAAACCGGACGGGTGAGCCGACTGATCCTGGCAAGGCCGGCAGTCGAAGCGGGTGAAAAACTGGGGTTTTTGCCCGGGGGGCTCGAAGCCAAGGTCAACCCCTTCCTCCGGCCTTTGTTCGACGCCCTCCACGACATGATGGAGTATGAGCAGATCCGCCGCTTCATCGAGAGCGATGTCATCGAGGTCGTCCCTCTGGCGTTTATGCGGGGGAGAACCCTTAACAATGCGATGATCATCTGTGACGAGGCCCAGAACACGACCAGAGGCCAGATGAAGATGTTCCTGACCCGGATGGGGCACGGCTCCAAGATGGTCGTGACGGGGGATATCACCCAGATCGACCTGCCAGACCCGAGAGCCTCGGGGCTGATCGACGCGGCCCGGCGTTTGCGGCGGGTCAAAGGGGTGGCAACCGTGACGCTTGATGCAGCCGATGTGGTCCGGCACGACCTGGTCCAAAGGGTAATCCACGCCTATGGCGAGACCGAGAAGGAAACCCACCAGCAAGACCTGCTCCATCAGGCACTCCAAGAGACCGATGAATCGGCATAGAAGGCAAGGCCCGAGAACCGATATGGAAGCATGTGTGAAGAGATCACGCCGATTGATAACCAGCGTTTGAGCAGCAGAGCATGATGGCCAAAGAGAACGGCAAAACTTCGGGAGTCAAGAACGGTGCCCGTCGAGGCGGCAAGCGCAGCCGAGGTGCCCGTGCGGTCGAGCAACGGCTGTGGGCAAGGCTGCTCGAGCTCTCACGCTCCCGCTCGGTCACATGGGGGGTAGTCGTCACGCTCTGCTTTGGGCTCCTCACGGGTCTGCTCGCAGCATGGACCCGCGATCAGCCCCTGATGGGCATCGGGCAGGTCGCGACCGAGACACGCACCGTCCGCGTGAGCTTCACAGAAAAAGACTTGGAGCAGACAGAGTCAGCACAGGAACAAGCCCGGCAGCAGGCGGTGCCGATCTTTGCTGCGGATGAAGCGTGGCTCGATGAACTGCGGGGCTCGATCGAGAGTCTGCCCCGGACGCTTGCCAATATCGAGACGCTCGAGGATGTGGACGAGGGGATCCGCGAACGGTTCCGCCTCAACGCGGAGGGCTTGCTTGCGGTCCAAGCCATGGCGGCCGATGGCGAGCCGACAGCCGACTATCTACAACGGATCGATCAGTTGTGGCAGGCATTCGAGCGCACGCCAATCCTTGATGCGCAGACTTGGCAGCGGACCAGCCAAGGGCTCAGCGCCCAGATGGAGCTGCGAGGGGCAGGGCTCGACACAGTCGTTGTGCATCAGGACCAGGCGCTCAGCGCAGAAGATACCGATTCTTTGCGAGAAAGGCTGGATGCGCTGTGCGCACAAGCGGGGATCGATGGACCATTGCGGCAGGTGATTGTCAACAGGCTCGGCATCGATGCCAGACCGACATATCGGCTCGATACCGCAGCCACAACAACCGCACAGGACGCAGCAGCAGCAGCGGTCGAACCCGTCGTCAACGAGTGGCCCGCGGGCGCGGTGATCTTTACACGGGGTGATGTGCTCACGCCGGCGCAGATCGATCTGTGGAAGGCCGAGCTCTAGCACTTTCGAAGCGGGGCTGCACCGTGGCGCGTGTGGCTCCGCACGCTGGGTGTCATCACCGCAACATCCGCAATCGGAGGCGGTGCCGCGCTCTACGCGGCTCTCTTCTGTCCCCGGCTCCGCAAAAAGGTCTCGCGGATGGTCTGGATCGCCAGCCTGCTCGCCGGGACACTCGCTGTCGCCTGCTTTGCCAGTGCTGCGATGCCGGGGGCACTCACCGTGACGGCTGTCATGCCCTCGGTCTTCGTCGCAGCGATCCTGGTGATCGCCTACGACCAGCGGGTGAGCCTTGCGCTCTCGTGCCTGCACGCGGTGCTGGTCTGCCTTGCGCTCAACCAGCCGATCTGGATGTTCGGGCTCATCCTCACAGGCGTCGCAGTCGCGGTCTGGCAACTCAAAGATATCAGAGCCCGCGATACGCTTATCCGCATGGGTGTCGCGACGGGGATCGCGCTCTCGGTTGCAACAATCCTGGTCCTCTCCATCGATCGGCCTGTGGTCGAGGCAGCCCTCCGCGAGACGCTCTGG
>JAJRZG010000189.1 GCA_024275365.1 Planctomycetota bacterium
AGGTACACAAGAGGCGGGTTTGTTCCGGGTGAATACGCCCGAGGATGCCATGCAGCTTTATCTGAACAAGGGTCAGGAGGCTGGGAGCGTGCTTGGGGAGATGCCCGAGCGGGTGTTGCTCAGTTCTGAGGTTGGACCCGACGGGCATGGGTACACCGTGGTCTATCTTCGGCAGATCATCGAGCGGCAGAATGTGCAGGACCTGTACAAGCTGGGGCTCAACGAGACAGGAGAGATGGTGCCTGTGCGATTTGCGCCTCCAAAGCGAAAGGTGACCTATTGAGAGCTGTTCGCTGACGGGGATGAGCGAGCTGCGCATCTCTCTTCAGGAGACAGAGACTCAACCGCGAGGCTGAGTCACAACGAGAACACACTCAAATCATGGGCGAAAAACCCGAGGAGCAGGTGATATGAACAGGAAACTTCTGAGTGCAGCTGCGGTGTTGAGCATGGTGTCGGGGCTTGCGATAGCGCAGACAAGCGAGTGCAGCAAGGGATCGAAAGAGAAAACGGCCGAGTGTGCGGGGGGTGTGGCAGTTGGGGACTTGCAGCCGGGTGAGTATCAGGTTGTCATGGTCACTGGCGACAACAGCCAGGCCAGGGTCACGGTTCAGCCCGAGGTCAAAGTCGAAACCCACATGACCATGATCCAGAAAACCAACGACCACGAGTACAAGGTCGAGATCAAGAACGACAATGTCAAGGCGTGGGTCGATGGTGAGCGCGTGCCCAAGAAGCGGCTCAAGGTAACTGATGAGGAGATTCGCATCCTCGATGAGGATGGCAACACGCTCGCAGAGTTTACGAGAATGATCCGGATGCACGGGAAGGGCCTTGGCGGCGATGATGATGCATGGGTCATGCTGCAGGGTCTGCATGATGATGATGACGGCCCGATCTTCTGGGATGGTGACGATGAGGATGGAGATCAGAACACACTCCGGATGTTCATGGGCAAGCGCGACTTTGACCACCCGCCGGTGATGCTGGGTATCACGATGGGGCATGTCGATGAGGATCTCGCTGAAGACCTTGATCTTGACGACGAGGAAGGCATTGTCATCAACAGCGTGCTCGACGGGCTCCCGGCAGACGAAGCGGGGCTCCGCGAGGGGGATGTCATCATCGAGATCGAGGGGGAGAGCCCTGTTGATTCTGAGTTGCTCCTTGAGTACTTGAACGACATGGAACCCGGCGACGATCTGGAGGTCACCATTCTCCGCCGGGGCAAGGAGCGGGTTGTCGATATCGAACTTGCCGAGTATGACCCCGAGGCGCTCGGTGTGCTGGAATACAAGATTGAGAGTGGCGAGAACCCGATGCGGCTCTTCTTTGAGGGACGCGATAATTTGGAAGGCCTCGATAGAGAGGCTCTCCACGAGCGGTTCAAGATGCTCCAGCGGGAGAACCCCGAGGCCTTTGAGGGTGATATGGAGCAACTCCGGTGTCTGATGCCTCAACTCCACGAACTCGATGCCTTTCCCCGTATCCGCACCTGGCGCGGGGATGAGGGTCGGGACAACCGCTTTCTTGTGCAGCCCTCCCCTCGCGGCGATGCGATGAGAGGCTATGACGACCGGTTCAACCGTCTTGAAGAGCGTTTGGAGCGGCTTGAGAATCGGATTGACCGCCTTCTCAATGCCCTGGAAGGTCGGGAACGCGCCCCCGATTGAGGTGTCACACGCTGTTGTCCCCTGCTCGGTCGATTCTGGCCGAGCTTTCCGCGACCGGCCGCACGGGTCCCCGCCCGTGCGGTCGTCTTTTACCAAGGGGTAATTGACAAATACCGGGGCGGGGTCTTTCCAGGCCCCGTCTTGCCCGGGTTGAGAGAGTGTGGTGGCTGTCGCGGGCTGGAAAGCCCGCCCCCCCTAGCTGGAAAGCCCGCCCCCCTGATTTTCGGTATTTCCATCTCGGGATGCTGGTTTCATGCTGACACCGCACTCGCACAGCCGTGTATCATCGCCTCGGAGGTTTGTATGCCCGACCCGACACCGACCACCCCCCTCACCCCCCCCACCGACGCTCCAGCAGCCATCGCGATGGCCCGCGAGACCTACGCCCGCGCCAAGACCGAGATTGCCAAGACGATCGTCGGGCAGGATGATGTTGTCGATCAGGCGCTGACCGCGATCTTTTGCCGGGGGCACGCGCTGATTGTTGGTGTGCCTGGACTTGCCAAGACACTGCTCATCTCGACGCTCGCCAAGACGCTGAGCCTGGGGTTCAGCCGCATTCAGTTCACGCCCGACCTGATGCCGAGTGATATCACGGGGACGGAGGTGATCGAGGAGGACAAGACAACCGGGGCGCGCGAGTTGCGGTTTGTGAAGGGGCCGATCTTTGCCAATATTGTTCTGGCTGATGAGATCAACCGCACACCCCCCAAAACGCAGGCAGCACTCCTCGAGGCGATGCAGGAACGGCAGGTGACCATCGGTGGTGTGCAGCACGGGCTGCCCGACCCGTTCTTTGTGCTCGCGACGCAGAACCCGATCGAGCAGGAGGGGACTTACCCGCTGCCCGAAGCCCAGCTTGACCGGTTTATGTTTCAGGTTCTGATTGACTATCCGGATGCTGCGCAGGAGGCGGAGATCGTTCGGCGGTCGGGGAGTGTGAGCCGGGCGACGCCCCAGGCGGTGCTCACGGGGCCTGATATCCGTGCGGTGCATGAGGTGATCCAGGCGATGCCGATTGCTGACCATGTGCTCCGGTATGCATTGCGTTTGGTGCGGGCGACACGGGTTGATCAGCCGATGGATGCTGGGGCCGAGCGTCCGGGCATGGTGGGTGATTATGTGGCGTGGGGTGC
>JAJRZG010000190.1 GCA_024275365.1 Planctomycetota bacterium
GTGATGACCTCGTGCAGTCTCGATAAGGAGGTCGGGGCGCGTGTGTTTTTCAAGTGCGAGAACCTGCAGCGGGTGGGGGCGTTCAAGTTTCGCGGGGCGTACAACGCTCTGGCGCAGCTGGATGATGCGGCAAAGGCTCGCGGTGTACTGACTTGGTCAAGCGGGAACCACGCGCAGGCGGTGGCTCTTGCAGCCGGGCTGCTTGGGGTGCCAGCGGTGATCGTGATGCCGGAGCATGCGCCGAGGGTGAAGCTGGAGGCGACGCGGGCGTACTTGGCAAGAGAGTATCCAGCACGGCTCGGAGAGCCGTGCCACCGAGAGGGGAGCGAGATTGTGCTCTACGACCCTGCGCGTGCAGTGCGCGAGGAGTTGGGGCGAGAGATCGCCGGGCAACGGGGGCTGACGATCATTCCACCTTATGACCACCCGCTCGTGATTGCTGGGCAGGGGACCGTTGGGCTTGAACTGTTTGAGGATGTTGGCTAACTGGACTGGCTCTTTGTACCTTGTGGTGGCGGGGGGTTGCTCTCGGGGTGTGCGGTTGTGTGCAAGAATGAATGCCCCTCGTGCCGGGTTATCGGGGTTGAGCCGGCAGCCGCGGATGATGCTACGCGGAGCTTCCGGGATGGCGTGCTGCGGACGGTTCGGAACCCGGTGACGATTGCCGATGGCGCACGAACGCCATATCTTGGGCGGTACGCCTTCGCGCTAGTGTGCGCGCACGCAGACGAGATGATGACAGTGCGTGAGGACGAGATCGAAACGACGATGGGGCTGATGATGGAGCGGCTTCGGGTCGTGGTGGAGCCGACGGGGGCTCTTGCGATGGCGGGTGCGATTGCGCTTGCACGGTCGGGGCGTGCAGGGCTGAGAGGAGCCCGGGTTGGCGTGGTTATCAGTGGCGGGAATGTCGATCTTTCGGGAGCTTAGGGGTTGGTGGTTCGTGCACCTTGCGGCACCCTGATCTGTGTGCCACGGCCATCTTGTGCGTGCTCGTCTCACCGATGGCCGCGCACGGCTCACAGAGCCGTGGCACACATATGGAGTGTTCTTTGGGAGGGTTTAGCGGATGAAGATCGCCCAGACGATGACCAGAACAGGCAGGAGGATGACGACCGCGCGGAGCAGATAGCCGAAGAACGAGGGCATTTTCAGGCCAGAAGACTCGGCGATTGCCCGGACCATGAAGTTTGGTCCGTTGCCGATATAGGTCATCGCGCCGAAGAAGACGGCCCCGAGGCTGATGGCAGTGAGTGTATGGATGCCTTCTTCATTGGAGAGATAGGTCTGGACGGTTTCGGTGTTGATGTCTTGTTCACCAAAGGAGACCTGGAGGAAGTTGAGGTAGGTGGGTGCGTTGTCGAGGACTCCCGAGAGGGAGCCGGTGCCGAAGTAGAAGGCGGTGGGGGAGTTGAGCCCGAGGGCGTGGCCGTGGGCCGCGAGGAAGCCCAGGGCGGGGGCCATGGTGGCGAAGATGCCGATGAAGAGGAGCCCGACTTCTTTCACGGGCTCAAAGTTGAAGGAGTTTGCCTCGTGGATTTCGCGGTTGGCGACGAAGTATGCGCCGATGGCGACGAGGATCTGGAATGTCGGGCCGATGGGGTAGCCCTCGATGTCGGCAAACTTTTTGAGCATGGGGTCGATGAAGACGCCGGCGATGATGAGGGCCAGCGCGACCATGCCGGTGCCGCCGGAGATACGCACGCTTGTGGGCTCGATCCTGGCTCCCTCTTCCATCTGGAAGGGGTGTTTTTTGGCGATCCAGGTATCGATGGCAAAGAAGATCGCCAGGAGCATGCCGATGCAGGCGAGCCACATCGGCCACAGGTGGAGGAGTGTCCACTCGAAGGGGACACCCTTGAGGTAGCCGAGGTAGAGGGGTGGGTCTCCGATGGGGGTGAGCGCACCGCCACAGTTGGAGATGATGAAGATGAACATGACAACATGGATGGGCTTGAGCCTGCCCTTGTTGATGCGCATGAAGGGCTGGATGAGCAGGACGGAGGCGCCGGTGGTGCCCATGACATTTGCAGCGACCGCGCCGACTGCGAGCATGGCGGTGTTGATGAGGGGGCCGCCCTTGCCACGGACATCAACATGGACCCCACCGGATGCCACGAAGAGCCCGCCGATGAGGGCGATGAAGGAGTAATACTCGAGCCCGGTGTGCATCATTTTGTACTCGCCGTAGCTTTGTCCGTGGAGGAACCCGGGCTGGCCATAGGCGATGAAGTAGTAGGCGGTGGTGATGCCCCCGAGGAGGAGGGCGAAGTCGGGGTAGTGGGCGTGCCAGAACTTCTCGTTGATAAAGGGCATGAGGGCGATCGAGAGGAGGAGGAGGGCAAAGGGGATGACGAGCCAGAGGGGGATAGTGGGGGCGGGGCCTTGGGTGTCGTGCCCGCCCTGGGCGTGCTCACCATCGGCAGGAGCATCCTGGGAGTATTCGTTGTTGTCGGGGGCGGTCTGGGTGTGGTCTGTCTGGTCGCCAGCCTGTTGCTCGGCGTGCTCCTCGGCGGGCTGGGTTGGGAGTGAGGTTTCTTGGCCCGCGCTTGCCAGGACAGTTGGCTCGGGCAGGACCTCGTCGGCGTAGCTGGCATCGAGCGGGGCGTTCTCGGTCTGCTCGTGTTGTTCGGTTGTCTGTGTGGCGTTGGGCGCGTGGTCGGCTTGGGCGTAGTTGGGCGGGGCGAGGACGCTCAGGATGCCACCGAGGATGAGCCCGACGATTGCTGTGAGTACCCAGCACTTTGGGCCATGGAAGCCGTGGTGGGAGTTGGTGTTGTGGGGGTTGTGCCCGTTGTCGCCGCTCATGCTCGGTCTCCGCGTGTGTGTGCGGGTTGTGAGGGATAGGAGTCTCAGTATGTATCGGTTCGAGGGGTTGGGTTGGTCAGGGCGGATTGGGGATCGGTGTTGGGAGAAGAAAAAAACCGGTACGACGCAGAAGAGTTATAGGTCGTTGTTGACCTTAGTCGCACGAGCTACGAGGAGCATAGCGACACCTGCCAGGGTGATACCGATGGCGTTGGCTGCCAGGTCGAGGGGATCGACGGTGCGTCTGAGGATGGGGATGCCTTGGGAGAGTTCGTCGAGAAGTGCGTAGGCGAATGCAATGGGAATGGCGCGGGTGATATTGCGACGAGCCAGCGGGGGGCCGAAGAAGGCGGAAGTCGTGAGGAGGATGGTCCAGCCCGCAAAGACACCAGCGTGGATGAGCAGGTCGAGTCGGGAGAAACTTGGGGAGGCAATTGCAAGCCCGGGCCAGTGCGTCGCGGTGACCAGCGCGAGGGTGTAGAGGACAAAGAGGATTCGACGAGTGGGCTGTGCGAGTGGGAGCACGCTCACCCGGTTGTCTCGGTCGGTTCTGATGAGTGCTGGGGGAGGATGTGGACTTCGGGGGATGCCGGCTCTTGGGTCTCTGGGGCAGGCGGTGCAAAGATGGTAGCCGCGAGGTCGCGGTAGTCCTTGGCACCGGCTGCGTCGGGGGCGTAGTCGAAGATGCTTTGGCCGAAGCTTGGGCTCTCGGCAAGCTTGATATTTCGGCGGATATGAGGCTCAAAGACCATGGCATCTGCCCAGGGGAGATCAGTCTTTCGCTGAAGCTCGAAGAAGGCCTCGAGATCGGCGACGACCTCCTTGGTGTGGTGCGTCTGGGCATCATGCATGCAGAGGACAACCCCCCGCACAACGAGGGTCGGATTGACCGAGGCTGTGAGCAGTTGCACAGTTTCGAGCAGCTTGCTGACCCCTTGGAGGGCGAGGAAGTGGGCCTGCATGGGAATGAGCACTTCATGCGCTGCAGCGAGGGCGTTGACGGTGAGCAGGCCAAGGGAGGGGGGGCAGTCGATGAGGATGAGGTCGTAGTCCGAGGCGATCTTCTGGAGCGTGTGGACCAGCCGGTGGTGGCGGAGAGATTCGCTGACAAGCTCGGTTTCCGCGGCTGCGAGGTCGGTCTCGGCGGGAAGGAGGGAGAGCCGATCGGTGATGGGGATGATCGCGTCGGCCGGGTTGCTCTCGGGATCGAGGAGGAGGGGGTAGATTGAGTGGTCGAGGGTTGCCGGGTCAACGCCGAGGTGGAGTGTGGCGTGGGCCTGGGGGTCCATATCGACAAGGAGCACCCGGCTACCGAGGGTGGCAGCAGCCGCAGCGAGGTTAACAGCGGTGGTCGTCTTGCCGACGCCGCCTTTTTGGTTCATCAGGGCGATGACCCGTGGGGGGTTGTGTGAGGTTTCCACCATGGGCGGAGTATACGGGGTGGTTTGGAGCTGGGGGTGGGTACCACGGGTCGCGGCCCCGTGTGGTCTTGGGGCAAGTACGGATTGGCACTGGACTCTGTCCAGTGGCACCCGGCGTGTGGCTCTCTTGCTCGATACACTCTTGGTATGCCTATCAACTTTCGCACGCACACGCTCGGCAACGGACTGACGATCATTGGTGAGATCGATCCTGATTCGTACTCCGCGGCTGCGGGGTTCTTTGTTCGGACGGGGGCTCGGGACGAGGCTGCCCCGCTGATGGGGGTGAGCCACTTTCTTGAGCACATGATGTTTAAGGGGACGGCTGATCTGTCAGCTGAGGAGATCAACCAGGCGTTTGACAATATCGGGGCCTCGAACAACGCGTTTACCTCGAATGAGATCACCTGTTTTTATGCGCATGTGCTGCCCGAGGCGGCGGCTTCTGCGATTGACCTGCTCGGGCGGATGATGCGGCCTGCGCTTCGGCAGGAGGACTTTGACACCGAGAAGGGTGTGATCCTCGAAGAGATTGCGATGTATAAGGACAACCCGTTCTGGGTGCTGTATGAGGAGTGCGTGGATCGGTATTATGCGCCGCACGCGCTTCGGCACCGGGTGCTGGGGACACCAGAGACGATTGCCGAGCTTGGGCGCGGGGCGATGCAGGGCTACTTTGATGCGAGGTATTCAGCAGACAACACCATCGTTGCGCTTGCGGGTCGGGTGGACTTTGAGGCGTGTGTCGGGCAGCTTGAGGCGTTGTGTGGTGGGTGGGAATCGACCAACGCGACACGCGATGCGGCAAGGCCGACGACCAGCGCCGAGGTGTTTACGATGCGCGATGCGCGGATGCACCGGGCGTATCTGCTGGGGCTCTCTGATGCACCCGACGGGAACGATCCGAGGCGGTATGCGGCGACGCTGGCATCGCAGGTGCTGGGGGGGCCTGACAACTCGCGGCTGCACTGGGCGTTGATTGAGACGGGGATTGCAGATGAGGCGCAGTCGGCCTATGACGGGCACGAGGGGGTGGGTGAGTTTTTCGTGTATGCCAGTTGTGATCCTGCGAGAGCTGATGAGGTGTGGGGGGTTGTGGAGCGCGAGTGTGCGGGGCTTGCCGATTCGCTTGAGGAGGATGACCTTGCCAAGCTGCGGGCAAAGCTTGCGACGGGGGTGACGCTGCAGGGTGAGAAGCCTCTGGGGCGGATGATGCGGCTTGGTCGGCAGTGGACTTTGCAGCATGAGTACACGCCGCTGGAGACGGAGCTGGAGCGGATCGTGGGGGTGACGCTTGGGGATGTGCGTGAGACGCTTGGGGCGTTTCCGTTGAAGCCGAGGCTCGCGGGTCGGTTGTTGCCGGGGGAGTGATACGGATTACTCGTGAACCGTTTTAGCCCCCGAACTTGGCGTTGGCGGCAGCAACTGCCTCATCGAGGTCATCGAGGGCGGCGGTGAGTTTGCTGTCGGCGGATTCCCAAGTCTCGGAGCTTGCTGCCTTGAGGGTGTCGATCATTGGGCCGATTGCTGAGGCTCTTTCGTTGGCTGTATCGAGTAAGGGCTTGGCGACCTGTTTGATCGGTATCGGGAGACTGCCGAGTTGGGTCTGCAACCCATCGAGCTTTGCCTTGAGCTGTGTCAGGCGGTCTTCGGCAACCGCGACCGCCTTGGCCTTGAACTCCTCGGTCCGGGCTTTCAGGTCGTCTTTGGCCTCCTCGACCGCTTCCTCAGCAGCATCCTTGACCTCCTCGGCAGCCTCCTTGACGGCTTGGCCAGCCTCGTTGACGGTGTCCTTGATGGTGTCGGTCATGTCGGTGGTGGTGGAGGAGTCTTCTGGGGCGGTGTCTTCTTTGTTGCAGCCAACGAGGAGGGTGGTGGCGGCGAGCAGGGCTATGAGTGTGCGAGTGGTCATGGTTTTTTTCCTCTTGGTGTTGTGGAGTTGGTGATACAGGTATGGGGGCGGGTTGGTTCGCCAGACTGTGGGATGTGCATGGGGATTGTAGTGCAGGTGTGTGAAGTTGGAATACAGGGAGAATGGGCACCGCCTGGAAGGCGGTCCCACGGGTGCGGTCCCACGGGTGCGGTCCCACGGGTGCGGTCCCACGGGTGCGGTCCCACGGGGGGTTTTGGAGACCTCAGGTTCCTGAGACGCGATCAACCTCTTCGAGGCTGGTCATACCTTCTGCGGCGACCTTCCAGCCTGATTGCTTGAGTGTTGTGAAGAGGCCTTGCTCGATGATCTTGCGCATGCCCTGGATTGATCTGTCGGTCAGGATGACATCTCGCAGGTCATCGGTGAACTCGAGGAGCTCAAAGAGGGCGTGGCGGCCTCGGTAGCCGGTTTTGAGGCACGCCTGGCACCCGACAGGGGCGAAGACCTGGCTTTTGCCTCCGAGTAATCGGCCTATGCGGGTGGCTTGGCCGGGTGAGACGGGGACGACCCGTTTGCACTTGTCGCAGAGGACGCGGACGAGCCTTTGGGCGAGGATGAGGTCGAGGGCGTTGGCGACCAGGAAGGGCTCGACCTTGAGATCGAGGAGGCGGAAGACGGCGGAGATCGTGTCTTTGGCGTGGACGGTCGTGAAGACGAGGTGGCCGGTCATGGCGGCCTGCATGGCGGTGCGGGCGGTCTCGTCGTCTCGAATTTCGCCGAGGAGGATGACATCGGGGTCTTGGCGGAGGCAGGATCGGAGGAGGGAATGGAAGGTGTTGCCTCGTTTTTCGTTGATGGGAATCTGGGTACAGCCTTCGAGCTGGTATTCGACGGGGTCTTCGATGGTGAGGACATTTTTCTTTTCACGATCGACGGATCGGAGGCAGTTGTAGAGGGTGGTTGTTTTGCCAGAGCCTGTGGGGCCACAGACGAGGAGCATGCCCTGGCTGAGTGAGCATGTGCGTCTGATGCGTTCGTCCATGTAGGGGGCGAGGCCGAGCTCGGTGATCGAGTGTGGGACATCGCGCTGGTCGAGGACGCGGAGCACCAGTTTGGAGCCCTGCATGGTGGGGGTGAAGCTTGCGCGGTATTCGACGCGGCGGTCGGGGAAGCGGGCAGAGAAGTGGCCATCGAGCACGGCGTCGGTGGCTGCAGCCTGCATCTGGCATGTGGTGCGGATGAGGCCGTTGACGAGTTCACCGACTCGCTTTGGGACATCGGCGATCCAGACCATCTGGCCATCGACCCTCATGCGGATCTGGATCATCTCGGCTTTGGGTTCGATGTGGAGGTCTGTTGCGCGGGATTTGTCGGCGACCTGGAGGAGGAGGAGGATTGCCTTTGCACCGTCTCCCTGGCCTGCGAGAGCGTCTGATGGGTTGCCATCGGCGGAGACAAGCGAGATGGCGGGGGGGGTCTGGTTCTTTGGGGGGAGCCCTGTGTAGACCCGGGTGATGTCGCCGGCCCAGTCGGGCTCGGGGGCGGCGTGATTGGCGTAGCCCGCTTTGGTTTCGTCGGAGGGGTCTATCTCGCCGATGGCTTCTTCGATGAGGAACTCGGTTTTGCCGATCTGGATGACATCGCCTGGGGCGAGGGGTGATTCCTGGATGCCAAAGCCGTTGAGTCGGGTGCCGTTGCGGGAGCCGAGGTCTCTGACGCGGTAGTCGCCTGTTGGGTCTTGCTCGACGATGCAGTGCTTTCGGGAGGCTTTTTCGTCTGCGATGGGGATGGTGTTGGCGGGGTGTCTGCCTATGGAGATGGGGTCTGGGCCGAGGCGGATGGGTCGGGCGTCTGAGTCTGTTTGTCTGAGTCTGAGCTTTGCAGCGGGCATGGTGTCTCCCTTGGGGAGGGGATGGTATCGCTGTGGGACGGGTCGTGTGCGTGGGGGTCGTGCGTGGGGGTCGTGGGGGGGGGCGTGTTGGGGTGGGAGGTAGAGGCGTAGACTGGAGTCCCATGATTGATCTGCGAGAACTGCGAGAAAACCCCGACCGCTTCCGTGACGGCTGCTGCAAGAAGCGGGTCGAGGTTGATATAGATCGGCTGCTGGCGCTCGATGCGCAGCGGCGTGACCTGACGACCCGGGTCGAGCAGTTGCGGGCCGAGCAGCAGAAGCTGGCCAAGGCGACGGGCCCCGAGATCGGGAAGCTCAGCGGGCAGCTCAAAAAGGCCGAAGGGGCCGAGCGGGCAGCGCTCGAAGCACAGATCGCCGAACTCAAGGCCAGACCCGGGGCGCTCAAGGGGCAGATCCAGGGGCTCGAGGCCGAGGTTGCCAAGGTTGAGCCCGAGCTGTCGGCGTTGCTCTTGCAGGTGCCGATGCCGCCGGATGAAGATGTGCCGGTGGGGGCGTGCAGCGAAGAGAATGTCGAGCTGCGCCGATGGAACCCGGACTGGTTTGACCCGGCCAAGAGTTTTGCTGCCAACAAGGGGTTTGAGCCACTGAACCATCTGGCGATCATCGAACAGCACGGGCTTGCGGACTTTGGGCGGGGGGTGAAGCTGGCAGGGTCTCGGAGTTATGTATTGACGGGGGATGGTGCGAGGCTGCACAATGCGGTGCTTCGGTATGCGCAGGACTTCATCATCGCGAGGGGGTTTACGCCGATGACGGTGCCGGTGCTGGTGCGCGAAGAGGCGATGGTGGGGACGGGGTTCTTTCCTGGGGGGCGGGAGCAGGCGTATCACATTGATGAGACA
>JAJRZG010000019.1 GCA_024275365.1 Planctomycetota bacterium
CACCTCCTGTTTGGCGGCGGCTTCTGCCTCTTGGGCAGCAAGGGCGGCGGTCTTGGCCTGGGTCTCGATGGCAAGATCGGAAAGTGCCCGAGATTTCTGGCTATAGAGCACGCTCATCGAGATCGCAAAGACCACCAGCACAATCAAAAAGAGCCCGGCGGTGATCGCGACTCCGCGGTATCGGCGGGCGGTTTTGCGGAGGACATACCAGCCGCTGTCTCGTTTGGCTTCGATCGGCTCGCCCCGGAGGTAGTGCCCGATATCGCGTGAGACATCGCCGGCGTTTTGGTACCGGCGGTCGCGGTCCTTGCTCAAGCACTTGAGGACGATCGTTTCGATTTCATCGTTGATCTGTCGGCGAACGGTGCTCGGGCGGGCGGGCTCGGCTTGCAGGATGTTGTCGAGCACATCGCGCATGTTGCCGATGACCTGATAGGGGAATCGGCCAGTGAGCATCTGGTAGAGCATGACGCCGAGGGAGTAGACATCGGTGCGGACATCGATCATGCCGGGGATGCCCTGCGCCTGCTCGGGGCTCGCCCAGGGCAGGCTGCCGATGAACTGGCCGGTCATGGTCATGGGGTGGTCGTCGCCGGTGAGGCTGCCGGTGGCGATTTTGGCAAGCCCGAAATCGACGATGTGCGGCCGGCCGTCGGCGTCGATGCGGACATTGGCCGGCTTGAGATCGCGGTGAATCACGCCCTTGAGGTGGGCAGCGTTGACCGCGTCGCAGATGGTGGCGAAGAGCTCGAGCATTTCAGGCATCGAGAGCTCGTTGCGGCTGAGCCAGACATCGAGCGTCGAGCCGGAGATATAGTCCATGACATAATAAAACCGTCCCTCGACACTGCCCGAGTCGTGGACATCGACGATCGCCGGGTGGTCGAGCTGGGCGAGGATCTCGACCTCGCGCTCGAAACGGGTCCGTTCGCGGACACTTGCCAGCACGCCCTCGATCATCACCTTGATCGCAACCTTGCGTTTGGTCCCCTTATGGACAGCCTGGTAGACGACGCCCTGCCCGCCGCGGTGGATTTCGCGGCTGATGACATAGCCGGGGAAGTAGTCCGGGGGAGGGAGATCCGGCTCGGGGGGCGTGCCATCGGACCGAGCCTCGGCGGCAAGCCGGGCAGCAGCGATGAGGTCGTCCTCGCCAGAGGGCGGCTGGGTGGGCTTGGTGGGGTCGTCAGGCATGGCTCTCCGGGGTGTGAGCGAGAAACTGGAGCGAGAATCACGCGCAATCTACCATAAAAACAGAACACTTCCGAGCCCCGGACTTCAGTCTGGGGTCATGACGCGGGTCTGCTCCATGCGGACCAACCCCGGACTGAAGTCCGGGGCTCGGATGTTTGGAATCCAGACGCGAGTGGCACCGCGCTTTATGAGATGCTGAAAAACTGGGAGGCGGTGCCCATCGCCTCGCGGAGGGCGTCGTGGGCGCGGGCACGGAGCATGTAGCAGGCCCCGGTCGATCGGCCGAGTTCGCGCGAGACCTCTTCGATCGGCTTGCACTCGAGGTCGTAGAGCCTCACGACCCTGGCATATTCGACCGGGAGCTTGGCGAGCACGCGGTCCATGATGCTGACCGCCTCTCGGCGTGCTGCCACGCGGCTGGGGGTTGTTGTCGTCACGCCCAGCACCTCGACGAGGCCGACATAGGACTCGTCATTGACCGGCCCGGTGACACGCTTTCGCGGGTCGGGTCTTTTGGCGCGGCCGAATGCGCGGATGGCATCGCGGAGGTTGTTTTCAGCGACCCGCGTGAGCCATGCGGTGAAGGACCGCTCGTCCTTGATCGTTATCCGTCCAAACTGGACGAAGGTTTCGAGGTAGGTGACCTGCATCACATCGTCAGCCTCGATGAGCCCGGCCCACTGCGTGCCGATCTTGGGGGCGATCCGCTCGCGGACCTTTGGCCCGAGCTCGCGGAGGAGTGCTGCCAATGCCTCGGCATCGCCGGTGTTTGCTTTGCGGAAGATGTCGTCTGAAATGGGCATGGCAGATTCAGTCTACCACAAATGGACACGCTCTTACACATATTCTGATGTGTGGAGATTCACCAGATACCCGTTGAAATACGAACCCCTCACGCCCCCGGCAGATATTTCTCCATCCAGTCATCCTGCCGGAGCACCGCCTCACGGCCTCTTCTTGCGAAACCCTCGCTCCGTCTCTGGGCGAGCCGAAAGAGTCGACGCACGAGAGGCCTGCTGAGGATCTCTTCACCCGAGGTGCTCCGCATCGCGATCGCACCGAGTTTTTTGGTATGCTGCACGATGAGTTCATCTTCGAGTGAGACAAAGACCTGGGCCGAGCCCGGGTCGCCTTGCCTGCCTGCGCGGCCGATGAACTGGCGGTCGATTCGCTTTGCACCATGCATCTCGCAGAGGATGACATGCAAACCTCCCGCTTCGCGGGCCGAGTCATCGAGCACGATGTCTGTGCCTCGCCCAGCCATGTTGGTGGCGACGGTGATCGCCGGCTCCTGCCCGGCCTTGCGACCGAGCCCGGCACCGATGATGAGTTCGGCTTCTTCCTTGTCATGGAGTGCGTTGAGTACCGTGTGCGTGAGGCCTCGGTTGCTCAACCGTTCGGCGAGGTATTCGCTGTCGGCAATCGACCGCGTGCCGACGAGCACGGGTCGGCCTGCCTCGTGCAGCTCGGCGATCGACTCGACAATCGCGAGCCACTTGGCATCGGCGGTGCGGAAGACGCGCGTCGGCTGCTGCTCGCGAATCATCGGGCGGTTGGTCGGCACGACGACGACAGGGCGGCCATAAACCTTTTCCATCTCGCTGGTCGCGTCGGCGACGGTGCCTGTCATGCCACAGAGGAACGGATAACTTCGGAAAAACCGCTGGAAGCTCATGCGGGCGAGCGTCTCGCGGTCGGCAGTGACGGTGACACCCTCTTTGGCTTCGACCGCCTGGTGGAGGCCGTGCTCCCACGAGCGGTCGGGGAGGAACCGCCCGGTGTATTCATCCACGATGACGATCTGGCCATCGACGATGTGGTACTGCTGGCCGTGCTTGTAGCAATGCTTGGCGACGAGTGCCTGGCGGACGAGTTCTTCTGCGCGTCGGGTGGCGCGCCAGATCGGCTCGCCGCTGGCTGCCAGTTCATCAAACATCTGTTCGAGCCGATGCTCGCCCCGGTGCTTGAGGTCGGCCTTACGCCTGACATACTCTATCTTGTAATCAGGCCCGTCGTCGAGCCTCTCTGCAAGGCCCGCTGCAGTGGCGTAGATTTCGGACATCTCGTCCTCTTGCCGACTCCGTGCGATAATCAGGGGCACGACCCCCTCGTCGATGAGCACCGCGTCGGCCTCATCGACCAGACACGCCTGAAGGCCCGGAACAAGCGGGCCGCCACCGCCCTCGATGAGTTTTTGTCGGCCCGCCCAGGCGCTGAGCATCTGGCCCATGCGGATCTGGTCTCGGAGATAGTCGGCGGTGATCTGCTTTGGGGTGCCATAGATAATCGCCCGCGCGTAGATATCAAACCGTGCAGCCGAATCCATCTCTTGCTGGATTGCTCCGACTTGCAACAAACACCGGTTATAGATCGGTGCCCGACTCTCGGCGTCGCGTTTGGCGAGGTAATCGTTGACCGTGAGCACATGCAGGTGCTTGCGCTTCCATGCGATGAGCGGGGCGGCGATCGAGCCGGTGAGGGTCTTGCCCTCGCCGGTGAGCATCTAGACGATCCGGCCATGATACAGCCCCAGAGAGGCCATGAGCTGCACGACAAAGGGCTCTTCCCCGGTTGTGCGGCGGGCAACTTCGCGCGTGAGCGCAAACCCCCGCCGAACGAGCGCATCGTCCTCTGCGCCTCGGACAAACCGGTCACGGACATCACTGATCTGCTCATCCAGCGCAGCCTCGGTGAGCGACCTGATCGAGGGTGAGAGCGTGTCGATGAGCTTTGCCTGGGCCATCAACCACGCGGGTCGCGCGCGCAGGTTCTTGGCCTGCACGATCGCCTTGTTGGCAAGCGCGTCAAAGCCCTTGGGCACCTCGGGCTTGCGCCGCCGGCTTCGGACCGCCTCATAGAGGGCGTGGTACTTGGTGAGGGCCTGGGTCACGGGAGGGGGTCCAAATGGCAAATGGCAAAGAACAAATAGCAAATAAAGGCACACTCTTCCCGCCGCTTGTCTCCTGCTTTGCCATGTGCCATGTGCTTCTGTGCCATTTAGATATTCACCTTGCCCTGCACCATCTTGTGCAGCCTGTCGATCCATTGGGCAAGGAGCGGCTTGCTCGGGAGCGTAAACCGGAGACGCACGCGTTCGCCGGGCAGCCCAACCCACTGGGTCTGTCCATCCCCGGCATCGGTGAGCCGGAGCAGTATCTTGAGTTGCGGGTCTTTGGCGAGCAGCCCTGATCGTTCTTCGGGGTTGGTCTCGATCTGCCCTCCACCCTGGGCACTAAACGACGCGTGTGGCAGGCTTCGCTGGAGCGACACGACCCGCTCAATCTCGGCAGGGAGTGCCTCTTGCACGCGAGAAAAGAGCCGGACCTCTGCCGAGTATTCATCGAGCGACAGACCGGTGGGCCAGTCAGCCTCGTGCTGGTCAAGCAATGCGACCACACGCAAATCTTCCGGGTTGATCACCTGGCACGCTGCGGTGCCCTGCTCGACATACTTCCCGATGAGTTGCTCGGGGTCCTGCCCGACGACGCGGCCATCCCGCGGTGCACGGACAACAAGTTTCTCGATCCGCTCTTGGAGATAGTCGCGTTGCTCTGCGAGCGCCCCGAGCCGTTCACGGGCGATCTGGGCAGCTGCGGGTTGCTCGTTGCCCATCGCCCGTTGTTCGAGTGCCTCGGTTTCAGCGATCTGCGCCTTGACATCGGCGAGCCTTGCCACCATCTGCACATTTGAGCAGGTCAGGATGGGGTCACCCTTTCGGACGAACTCGCCCGAGCGCACATGCGCAGCCACGACAAACCCGGACGAACCGAAGAAGACACCCGTGTCTTCGACGCTCTGGATCACACCCTGCGCCCTGCGATGGTCATCGACCGGGACAAACCCGAGCAGGCCCAGCCCGAGCGCAAACGAGGCAAGGCTTATTGCGATCACGCGCGGTCGGCAATCGGCGATGTTGTTCCCCGTCGCCAGCCAATGCACAAACTTGCCCACCGGCAGCACGAACCACATCACGCCCGTCCAGATCGCAAGCAAGAGACCGATCGCAAAGAGCCGCCCCATCACCATCATCGTGATCGAGATGAACAGGAATATCCGGTACATCATCGCCAGCACGCCATAGGTGATGAGGATCGCGGCCTCGCCCTTGGAACTGGTCGGGGGTGTCTCGTTTTTGAGGCGATACACATGCACCTTCCAGAGATACTGGAGCATCTTCATCGACCGCTGCATGAGGTTGGGCACCTCGAGCAGGTCGGAGAGGATGAAGTAGCCGTCGAACCGCATGAGCGGGTTGGCGTTGAAGAGGATGGTGCTCAGGCTCGCGGTGAACATCGCGTTGTAGGCGACCTGCCTGATGATCGTCCCGTCGGCGGAGTTTTTCCAGATCAGGGCCGCGATACCTGCGACGAAAAGCTCGAAGATCATGCCCCCCGCACCAACCGATATGCGTTTCCACTTGCTCGGCAGTGCCCACGCGCTCGAGGCATCTACATAGGGCGCAGGGAAGAGCACAAGCAACATAAACCCGAACTCGGGCACCTGCCCGCCATAGCGTTTACATATGACACCGTGGCCGGTCTCGTGGATGGCTTTGGTGACGACGAAGACAACAATCAGCCAGCCCCAGTTGGCGGGAGCGAGGACCGAATCGACACCGCTGGCGAGGGAGTCCCATTCGGGAAGGACCTGGGTGATGCAATAGATCATGAAGGCGAGCCATGCAAAGAAACCCCACTTGTTGAGCACGGGGCGGAGGATCGGCTCGATCCATGTCAGGTAGCGGTCCGGATTAAACATCCGGATCTTGAAATACATGATGCCGATGGCTTGCTGGGTTGCCTTCTTTTTGACCCGCTCGCGGCCACGCTGGAGGAGCTGCTCGGTCTCGGGGGTGACATCAGCCGCCAGCAGGTTCGAGTTGTAGAGCTGGCTGATGAGCTGGATCGCTTCGCCCTGGGTTGGGGCAGCGTCGCCGTGGCGGTCGAGGACGATCTTCCAGATTTCTTCAACCGTGCGGTTGCCATCAAAGAGCCCGACGAACTCGTGGGCGATCGGGTTGAGGCGGTAGAACTGGTTGCTCGAGGGATCGCGGACAACATGCCAACGACGGGCGCGATAGAACTGCCTCGTGATCTGCACATGCGGGCGCAGGCGGGGCTTCATCGCGCGGACACGGTGCCAGAAGGGGGAGAATGTTGGTCGTTCAGCCATAAGGAAGGGACCGAGGGATCAAGGCATCGAGGCAACACGGGTCTCCATACAGGTACCGGGCGAGAGCATCGCGACAGCCTTGGTGCCTCGATGCCTTGGTGCCTCGGTGCCTCCTCCTACCACCACAACCACAGCCGCAGCGTGTCTCTGATCCGCCGGGTGCCGATATCGAGCAGGCTGCGTTTGCCGGTGTTGAACTTCACCAGGCCTTCCATGCCCGGCTGCATCCAGACCTCGGTGTCCTCAAGCGTCGCGCGCACCTCAAAGGCATTCCGCCGCTCGGCGTCCGGCGTTGCCAGAGGCACGATCCGTTCGATTGTGCATGGGAACCGATCGCCCGGGCGGGCCTTGGTTGCGATATCGCCGGTGGTGATGTCGTCACCTGCAGCGCGGAGCAGCGCGATATCCTTGTCACGCACCTGGGCGACGACGATCATCTTCCCGAGCGGTGCGATCGAATACATCGCCCGCCCGAGCTTGACCGATGAGCCGATCATCTCGCGGAGGTCTCCTTCGAGAATCGTGCCATCGATCGGTGCTGTGATTGTCGCCTTCTCGATCTGCACATCGAGCAGGTCAATCCTTGCCTGCGATTGCGCGGCTTGTGCGCTTGCTTCCATATATTCAGAGAGCTTGCCTGCTGCGAGGGCTGCGTCGGCGCGTTTGCTTGCTTCGGCGAGTTGGCTCACTGCGTCCAGCCGTTGGAGCTTGAGCTCGGTTGTATCGAGCACCGCGAGCACATCCCCAGCCTCGACCCGCGCGCCCGACTCGATCCCCTCTGGCACACTTGCGATAAGGGCATCAAAGGGCACACTCACTGTCCGCTGCACCTGTGATCGCATGATCATCGGTGCCTCGATCCGGTATTCCACCTGCACCACAACCACTGCGAGCGCGAAGATCATCACCGCGACGCCGCCGAGCTTCCAGACGGTGTGCTTGGTGCCGACCGCCCACGACCCGGCTTTGAGTACCGAGTCATAGGCACGCAGCGCAAGGTTTCGATCGTCGCTTCGGCGGAGGCTGAGCACAGGGGCGATCAGGTCCATCGCGCTCTGCAAGAGCTCGAGCATCGCAAGGTCGATCCGTCCCTCTCCGGTCGATTCGATTGTCAGCACGCCGACGACATCCTCATCGACCCGCAGAGGCAGCGAGGCAATCTTGACATTCGCATCCCCAGAGCCCAGCTCGCGGTGGGCGTGCGTGATCGCCTGCGAGAGCAGGACATCCGCCTCTTCGCCATCGCGCATCGCCCGCTCGGGCGGTGGCGGGTAGAGCACGGGCTGATCCTGGTCATAGCACTCATCCATCGCGGCTTCGAGCTTGATGACCATCGTCATGCGGCGGTCGATCTGCTCGGTATCGCTCAACGCGACCGTCTTAACGACCACACCCTCACCCCTGCGCCCGAGCCCCTTGGCCCACCCAATCGCCACGCGGTCGGCCCCGAGCTGGCGCGAGAGGTCGTTGACGAGTTGGATGCCCGCGCCCTTGAAGTTGGGCGCGGTGTTGATCGCTGCGATGAGGCGGGTTGCCAGGTCGAGCGCCATGCTCGCTGCTCGCGTTCTGCTCAGCATCTGGTTGGTCGCGTGCCCGTGGACATAGCCGCACATAAGCTCGACGAGTGCGATGGTGGTCTGGAGCGCCTGCTGCGATCGGCTGTCGAGCAAGAGGGTGACCACATGCCGCACACCACCGGGTGAATCGTTCCCCGCAGCCAGGGGCACCGCGATGAGGTACCCCTTGTGCCCGGATTCATAGAACTGTGTTTCTTCTTCGAGCCCGAAGACCGAGACCTTGCTGCTGATTGCTGCCTCACGGACGGCTGCTTTGCAGTCGCGAACATGCTCGACATGCGCATCCCCGATCGGTTGCCCGGAGCGTTCGAGCTCGGGCAGGACGGGCCAGACCGCCAGAGGCCTTGGCTCGACCTCGGCCCCGGCGTCGTCGTCAGAGGTGCCGGCCGCAAAGAGGACCGCCTGCCGTGAGCCGCTGGCCTGAGCAAGCACCGCCAGCAGCCGCATGAGAAAGGAGCGATCATCCGGTGCGGTCGCGGTCAACTCGGCCACCACCCGTTGCCACCCCGGTGCTCGCAGCTTTGAGAGATCAATCACCGCTGTGCCTCCGCCTCGGCCGTCTCGATGACTGTGCCCGGGTCCACGATCCGGTTCTTCCACTCGCCCGTCGGTGGCGTGAACCGCACCCAGCAGTTGATGCCGGGCACAAGACCGAGCTTGTTGGCCATCTCGACACGCACCCGCCGGGTGCCGCTGGCCGGGTCGGCCGTCGGTGCCACTTCGAGCACCTTGGCGAGATACACACGCTCGGCCGAGTCCTCCTGCAAGAGCACCCACGCCGGATCACCCGGCTTGAGCCCCTGCGAGATCGTCAGTGCGTTCGGTGTCGGAACATCGATATACAAAGGATCAAGCGAAACAACCCGCACCACCGGCTCGCCATCCCGCACGCTCTGCCCGCGATCGACATTGATGATGTCCACCACGCCGTCGAAGGGTGCTCGCAGGCTCAGCTTCGCAGCCCGTGCCTCGGCCCGAGTCGCCTGGAGATCTGAGAGCACGAGATTGAGAATCGCCAAGTCAAGATCGATCTGTGTGGTTTCCATGGCGACACGAGAGCGGTCGAGCTCGAGCGAACTCCCTGCGCCTTTATCAAAGGTCTCAATCTGCCTGAGGTACTCGGCTTTGGAAAGTTCGGCCTGGGCCCGCGCCCGATCAACTGGCAGCTTGGTCTCGGCCCGAGCTCTTTGGAACTCTGCCTCGGCAATATCTTCGCTGTCATCGCCTCGAATAAGCAGGTCGCCCTCGTTGACCGTCTGCCCGCCCGAGACCAGGACCTCCTTCACGCTCGTTGAGAGCGTGAAACCCATGACCGCGTCCTTGCTTGGTTTGACCACCGCCCGCTCGCCAAAGGCTGCCATCGCGGTGAGGCGAGCCGCACGGTCTTTGAGGTCGGGCTGGCTGTTTTGGTCCTCGAGATGGCGAGCCAACACCGGCCCCGCGCCAAGCACGAGCCCGAGACTCACGACCGCCGAGAATGCTGCGAGAGATCGCCCCACGATGTGCATGGTTGGTACCTTCATAGACGAGTATAGAAACCTGTTCGGTCGGCTCACGCCCATTGCATGAGAACCTCACCCAAACTGCTGCCTGGATTCCCTGCCGGGATTGACAGTCCACGATATCCCGTGGCACCCCACGATAGCCCCACGCCACTCCCACGCGAGCCCCTTCCACGGCCGCAAGCTCCTGATGCACATGCCGACAAGCGGGGGCCGACACCTCAGAAGCCACTGACGATACGCACCCTGACCTGTCTGGTTCCTCGTCTTGCGTGCCGGACTTCTGCCAACTGACCCGCTGTTTAAGCCCGCTCTCTGCCTGATGGTCCTCCTATCCTTACCTCTGTGGGCCGAAATACTACAGCCCAATCACAGCCCGAACACGCGGCTGCCACCTGAGGAGAGAACTCAATGACCACATCCACCCCCGCTGCCACCACCCTCGCCATCCAGGGCGGCTCACCTGTCACAGACACCGCTATCCCCTTTATGAAGCCCCAACTCCACCGCGAAGACATCGATGCCGCCATCGCGGTCCTCGAATCCGGCATGCTTCGCGCAGCCGGGCGGTGTGCCGAGCTCGAAGAACGCTTTGCCGCCACCTCCGACGCCACACATGGCCTCACCTGCTCCAACGGCACCGCAGCCCTCCAACTGGCCTATGGCTCCCTCTTCGAGCCGGGCGATGAGATTCTCTGCCCCGCGTGGACCTTCATCGCCACCGTCACGATGATCGTCGCTGCCGGCTGTACGCCCGTCTTTGTAGATTGCCTCGAAGAGACCTTCCAGATGGACCCGGCAGATGCCGCCCGCAAGATCACGCCCAAGACCAGGGGCCTCGCGCCGACCCACCTCTACGGCTGTCCGGTCGATATCGAAGCCTTCGAGGCACTCGCCAAAGAGCACGACCTCAAGATCGTCTACGACGCTGCCCAGGCGCACCTGGCCCGCTACGACGGCAAGGGCATCGGCGCATTCGGCGATGCTGTGACCTACTCGTTCTATGCCACCAAAAACCTCGGCACCGGCGAGGGGGGGCTCGTCACCACCAACGACGACACAATCGCTCGCGATATCGGCCTCCTCCGCTCCCACGGCGAGACCGGCAAGTACCTCCACGAGCGCATCGGCTACAACCTCCGCATGAACGACATCACCGGCGCAATCGGATGCTCCCGCCTCGACCGCCTGCCGACCGAGACCAAAGCCCGACAGGCCGCGGCTGCGCGGTTCGACGCTATCCTCGCCGACATCGAAGGCCTCGCTGCCCCGACCATCACACCCAAGGCAGAAAGCGCCTGGCACCTCTACACCGTCAAGTTCGACCCGGCCAAGTTCACCTGCACGCGCGATGAGTTCATCGAGGCCCTCAAGGCTGAAGGCGTACCGACGGCTGTCCACTACCCCCGCGCCACCAGCGATCAGCCCGCCCTGGCGCAATGGAACAAGCAGGACACACCCGTCTCCGACTCGCTCACGACCCGTGTCTTTAGCTTGCCCATGCACCACGGGCTAACCGACGAACACTTCGAAACCATCGCCGAGGCGCTGGGCAAGGTTGCAGCTGCGTATCGCGCGTAAACGCCCTGATTCCCGGACGCCGGTACTGAGGCTTTGCGAAGTGCCGGGTTGAAAACTTCTCAAATCCATCCGGCACTTCGCAAAGCCTCAGTACCGGCGTCCCTCTGCACCCGATCCATCCCGCGCACAGCATGACTCCAACGAGTACACCACACACCGCGATGTGAGTTCGGTTGTGAGAATCCCGGTAACCCCCGCTGGGACGATCGCCACCTTGCCGCGAGTGAGCCCGGTCGTGTTGTCGGATTCGATGGTTGTCGTGCCGTCGATACCTGCGACGACCAGGCACTTCCCGCCCTCGATCTCGACCGATGAGTCGCTCCCGACAACCGTCACTGTGTAGAACTCGGTTGCGACAAGTTGTGCAACGCCTGTCTCCGCTGGTGCGCGCACGCCGGGGGCTGCGGGTACAAAGTCGATGCACTCGAGCGCCTGCTCGATATGCAGCTCGCGCCCTTGGCGGCCATATTCTTTCGCCCAGTCATACACCCGAAAGGTCGTATCGCTCGGCGTCTGCACCTCAGCAACCAGCACCCCCGCGCCCAGCGCGTGGACCGTGCCGCTGGGCAGATTGTGGCAATCACCGACGACAGCCGGCACCGCGTCGAGTAACTCGACGATGCCCTCGCCCTGCCCGGTGCGCAACGCCGACTCGAACCGCTCGCGGGTCACACCGGGCTTGACACCCTTATAGATCACACTCCCCGGCTCGGCCTCAAGCACAAACCAACACTCGGTCTTGAGGTGAGCACCCGGATGCGTGCGCGCATACGCGGGCGAAGGATGCACCTGCACACTCAGATGCTCCCGCGCATCAAGAAACTTGACCAGCAGCGGGAACCCGCCCTCGGCACTCGGCAATGCAGCCCCGAGCAGTGACGGCCCCCACAACGCCATCGCCTCGTGCAATGTCTTCCCCGTCAACGGGCCATTGGTGATGACTGATCGTGCCGCATCTCCCCCGCCGCCCGAGGCACTCGTCGCACCAAGATCGGCAATCTCCCAACTCTCTCCAACCATCGCACCAGCGGGCAGGGCCTTGCCGAGCCCTGCAAGCCGACAGCCGCCCCAGACTTTCTCTTTGAGAATCGGCGCAAAGGTCAGGACATAGGGCTCGCACTTCTGTTGCTCTGGCATGGTTGCTCTCGGGCAGCTTCCCCCGTCTGGCGGAGAAGACACCCACCCCACTGGGCTTGTCTGGCGGGCGGGACGCCCACCCCACGGGGCTCATGCTCAGGGTGTTTCCGTCACATCACCCAGCGTCATCCCGGTGATCCGCGCCTGGAAGACAATGG